>JAKJEP010000100.1 GCA_022705365.1 Planctomycetota bacterium
GGGCCGACAACTCCGGTCGCAACGGCAATCCCCGAAACCATACCTGCCGCGGGGCAATAGACCGGACCTCAGAGAAATGGTTCTCGAACGGCAAGGCAGAGTTTTCGGACTCTGCCTTTTTTGTTTTTGCGGCTAGCCCGCATATTTCACAGGCTGTCTTTTTAATCGGCGATACGGAAGCGAATGATGGTGAAGAGGGCCTTGAGACCGTCCTTCCAGGTGATTTTTTTGCCTTCGGAATAATCGCGGCCGCTGTAGGAGATGCCCACTTCGTACACGCGGAATTTGCGTTTGGCGATTTTGGCGGTCAGTTCCGGCTCGACGCCGAAGCGGTTGCTTTTGAGGGTGAACGACCGGAGCACTTCCGCCCGGAATACCTTGTAGCAGGTTTCCATGTCCGTGAGATTGAGATTGGTACACATATTGCTCAGCATGGTCAGAATCTTGTTGCCTACAGAGTGCCAATAGAAGAGAACCCGTTTCTCTTCCGAACCAATGAAGCGGGAGCCGTACACGACATCGGCCCGGCCGTCCAGGATGGGTTTGAGGAGGCGGGGATAATCGCGGGGGTCATATTCCAGGTCCGCATCCTGAACAATCACGATATCGCCCTGAACCGCGGCGAACCCGGAACGCAGCGAGGCGCCCTTGCCCCGGTTTCCGGGATGCTCAATGACCTTGAGCGGCACCAGGGCCTGGAATTCGTCGCGGATTTTTTCGATTTCCTGCCGGCTGCGGTCGGTGCTGCCGTCATTGACGAGAATCAGCTCTTTTTCCAGCGGCAGTTCTACCGCCAGTACCCGCCGCACGCAGGCGGCCAGGGTTTTTTCCTCGTTGTAAACCGGAATGACAATGGAAAGTTTTTTCATCGTGATTTTCTCGGCAATTGCTTTATTTTCGACCCGGAACCCGGGACTTTTTACATTTTAGCGGCAAAATGATCTTTTGTCATGGAAAATACCGGCTGGATTATATCCATTCGAGTCACAAATTCATTGCAGGAAATATACTTTTTGTTAGTATTCCTGAGATGTTAGAACGAATAGCAAAACGATGGCAGGGTAGGGGCGGCAGCGCGGAGGTTCTGCGGATTGCGTTTCCGCTGATTTTGAGTACCAGCGCCCATACGATCCAGATGTTCACGGACCGGATGTTTTTGTACTGGTATTCGAGCGACCAGATGTCGGCGGCGATGCCGGCGGGGATTACCTGTTTTACTTTTATCAGTTTTTTTATGGGAACAGTCACTTATGTGAACGCCTTCGTGGCCCAGTATCTGGGCGCCGGCCGCCCCCGGCGTATCGGCCCGGCGGTATGGCAGGGGATCTATTTTTCGATTTTTGCCGGGCTGCTGCTGTTCCTGCTGATACCGACGGCGCAAAGGTTGTTTGACGCTTTCGGCCATGATCCGGCGGTGCGGCAGCATGAAGTTACGTATTTCCGGATTTTGTGCCTGGGCGGCATTCCGGTTCTCCTCAGTTCGACAGTATCCTGTTTCTATTCCGGGCGGGGCAAGACCTGGCCGGTTTTTTACGTGAATGTGCTGGGGACGGCAATCAATATTGTGCTGGATTACGCCATGATTTTCGGGAAGCTTGGATTCCCCGAATGGGGGATCGCGGGAGCCGCCTGGGCAACGAATATAGCCGGGATATCCACCGCGTTACTCTATCTGGGATTGTTTCTGCGAAAGGGCAACCGCCGGGAATACCAGACGCTGGGGGGCGCCAAAACCGACTGGGACCTTTTCAAGCGTTTGATGCGGTTCGGGCTGCCGACGGGCGTACAATTCACTTTGGATGTGCTGGCGTTCACGCTTTTTATCGCGCTGGTCGGCCGGCTTGACACGTTATCCCTGACGGCCAGCACGATGACCTTTCAGATTAATATGCTGTCCTTTATGCCGATGATCGGATTCGGGATTGCCGTGGAGACGCTGGTGGGGCAGTCGCTGGGGCGCAACGATGCGGCGCTGGCCTGCCGTTACACCTGGAGCGCGTTCTACATGACCTTCAGCTATATGATCCTGATCGCGCTGGGGTATTGGCTGATCCCCGACCTGTTTTTATATCCCTTTAAGATCAAAAGCAATCCGGCGGAATTCGCCGCGGCTCACCCGATTGCGGTGAAACTGCTCTGCTTTGTGGCGTTTTACTGCCTGTTCGATACGGGCAATATTATTTTTGCCGCCACGCTCAAGGGGGCCGGCGATACCCGATTTGTAATGATGGTACCGGTGGTGCTGAGCTGGACGGTGCTGGTGATCCCGGTGTATCTGGCGGTCCGGTACGGCTGGGGGCTGTATGTCGCCTGGTCCTTTGCGACGGCGTATGTTTGCCTGCTGTCCGTGGCGTTTTTTGTCCGGTTTCTGAAGGGGAAATGGAAGAGCATGCGAGTGATTGAAGCGGCCCCCCCGCCTCTGCCGCAGGTTCCGGAAGTACCGACGGTGGAAGTGGAAATCTAAGCAGCCGGTATGAATCCGGGGGCAAGAGGCCCATTTTCGCGCCGCGAAGCCGAGAGGCTTTTTCTCTTATAGATGACATCTTACCCTATGACGCTTCTGTTAGGCGCTTTGTTGTGACACAACAGATAAGTGCCGGACGCTAAGAACAATTGACGCTCCCGCTGGTCGCTTCGTTCTTTGGCAAATAATGAGGCTTAGATCTGCCGTCCGCAGGACCGAGAGGCAGGTATGGCGGGCGAAGGCGTCGGGGAGAAATTTGGGGGGATTTCACTTGTTTCCCGGACCGGCCGGGGGTACAATCAGGCTGTTCTACAATGAGCGGTGTTAATGGATAAAAAACTGGCAGGAAATTGCTTATGGCGGAAAAAGGAAAGCCAACCACGAATTTCACGGATGGCACGGATTAAAAAGAGAATGGAATTAAAAATCTGTGTAATCAGTGCAATCCGTGGTTAGAAATGATTTGGCAGGATTTTAGACAGTATCAGGATGGACAGGATTTGGGCAGGCACGGCCTACGGCGAAAGCACCGCGGTTAAGTTTGGCAAGGAATAGCTTCGCCAAGCCAGTTTCTGACCCAACTTAGCTAGAGGTATAATTATGACAACCGAAGAAATTGTGATGAAATTGAAAAGAAAAGAAGCTCTTGTATTCTTTGAATGGCTTAGCAGTATTGATTCTTTGGAAACATCCATCATCCAGCATTCGGCGGAAGAAAAAGTGTTGTGGAAATTACATGGTCAACTTGAGTCAGCACTTCATGAACCATTTTTACCAAATTATACTCAAATCATAGAGGAAGCACGGAAATACGTGATATCAGAATAAAGGATGGTGAATTAAGGGATATTTAATAGTCCGTAGGGTTGGCAACTGGTTTGCCGACGCAGATCTCTCAAGGAGAAACTAGGTGAACGAAGAACTGACAGGATATCGGGCATTGCCGTCGGAAGTACGCCATCCGAAAAAAGCAACCTTTTTCACAAAGATCGGGTTCAACCAGATCGAGAAGCAGCCGTTGCAGGAAGCTCCCTCGTTATGTCACGGCCATATTGCAACCATAGTATGGTACACGGTAAATAACGAATACATTGTACAGGTTAAACTCGATGACAAAGAAGATGTTTTTGCCGCTTCTCCCTGTACTTTTGTTCCCACTTTTGGAATGGACCATATCGACGGATTGTTTGTGCAGGATATCGAAGAGTACATTCTACAACAGGAACTTGGCCGCTCGTCCGAAAGGCTCAGGATTTTCCAGGAGAGAGATTCTGTCCCCATAGAGGAGTACCTACGGAACCGTAGTATTATGAAGTAATAGTCAGATAGTCAGGTAGCGTCGGCAAGCAAGTTGCCGACCCTACCTGAAGAGCACGGCTGGCACAGCCGTGGCACAATTGTGGTGTCATAGAGTGTGATGGATAGTTTCACCATCGCCTGTCCTGCGGACAAACGCTGCCACCCATATCCAAACATTCAAATACCGCGTGGGCAGCGAGTTGTCGATCTTACCACTCAACCGGCCGGGTTGAGAATAGGAATCCATCACAAGCGAGACGCTTGTGCTACGCTCTACAAACTGCCACCCGGCCGTGGCACAATTGGAAGGCATGTCCGCGTGCGGGGGGCGGGGAACCGGCCCATCAGGTGTTGGTGTGGGATTCGGTAAGGATGCCTTTGCGGAGGTAGATGGGGCGAACCATTTGGCGCATGGCGGGGAGTTTGCGGGCAAAGAAGAAAGCGGCCGCTACACATAAAAGACTGCTGATCAAGAGGGTATAGTCAGCCCCGATCCAGCCGGCGGCAGCGCCGGCCAGCAGATTGCCCGGCGGCGTGACACCCAGAAAAGACAAAACGTAAAAGCTCATGACGCGGCCGCGCATGTCATCCTCCACCATGGTCTGCAAGATGGTGTTGCAGGATACCCACTGAACCATCATGCCGAAACCGATCAGGAGCATGAAAACCAGAGAAAGCCAGAAGACGGTAGATAAGGCCAGTCCCATCAGGCCGAGGCCGAAAACGAGGGAGGCCATGACAATGACCTTGCCCAGACCCAGTACGGTTTTGCGGCGGGCGAGGAAAACCACCCCCGCCAGGGCGCCGATGCCGGTGGCGCCCATGAGGAATCCCAGGGTGCGGGAACTGCCGTGCAGAATATCCTTGGCGAAGATCGGCAGCAGGGTCCCATAGGGCATCCCGACCAGGCCGACAAACGCCAGCAGAGTGATCAGGTATTTAACGGGGGCAAAGCCAAAGACATAGGAAAAGCCGGTTTTCATCTGCTGCCAGACAGTGGTGGAATCGGGAGCTTTAATAACCGGGGTGATTTTCATGAGCAGCAAAGAGGTAATCACGGCCAGGAAGCTGACGGCATTAATAAGAAAACAGATTCCCTCCCCCACCGAGGCAATCAGAATGCCCGCGATAGAGGGGCCGATCAGGCGGGCGGCATTAATCATGGAAGAGTTCAAGGCCAGGGCATTGCCGATATCCTGCCGGTCATCCAGCATTTCCACGACAAAGGCGTGCCGGGTGGGCATATCAAAGGCGTTAATAGTCCCGATCAATAAACCCAGAACCATCAGATGCCAAAATTCCACCCGGCCGGTCAGAACCAGAACCGCCAGCAAGGTGGCCTGCAGCATGGAAAGAGACTGGGTTAGAATCAGGATACGGTGGCGGTTATACCGGTCCGCAAGCACCCCCCCTACCGTCGTCAGGAAAAAACCGGGGATCTGGCTGGCAAAGGCCACCAGTCCCAGCATCAAGGGGGAACCGGTCAGGCGATAAACCAGCCAGCCCATAGCGACACCCTGCATCCAGGTGCCGGTCAACGAAAGGCTCTGGCCGATAAAATAAAGACGGTAATTGCGGGATTTCAGGGAGCGAAAAATCGAGAACATATAGTACAACTGTCAAAGTATCATTTCATGTTATTTTCTGCTGACCATCGGCTGAGCCGGGCGGTATCGGACTTACTGATACGTAAAGACATCGACGCCGGAACTGTTATTCAGGCTGGTCATCACCGCATTGGTCAAACGGTAGATATTATCAGGATCGCGGACAAAGTCCAGCTTCCATTTCATGGTCAGGATGGGAGCATAGACGCGGTAGCGGCTGTTTTCGTCGAGGGTGGTGGTGACATGGAGTTCGGCCTGGGCCTCCCGGTCGTCCACCTGGTTGACCCGGACCTGATAGATATGATTGTTGGCAATGATGGGCCGGGCGAAGAAATCGCGAACACGGGGGGCAATCTGTTCTTTGCCCATGCGGTTGGGAAGCTGGATATCCTGGCTGAGCAGGGCCAGAAAGGCCTCGGCGTTTTCCTGCTCGGCATAGAGGGCAAGCTGGCGAACGGTTTTTTCGACCTTTTCCCGGTTGGTTTCCACCAGGAAATCGCCCAAAAGGAAGAGACCGGCGATAACCGGGCCGGCCAGGAGAGTGAAGGGATTGGTACGTTCGCGCAGGAAAATCCAGGTCAGAATCAGGATGAATTCAACCAGGATGGCGATTACAATCCCCCAGGTTGGATTGTCAAAAAAATAGTAGCTCATCGTTCATACCCCTGTTTTTAGTAAGTTAGTAATTTTAAAGCAATTATGTCTGGAATGACGATATTTTTCAAGTATTGTCCGATAACTTTTTGGCCAAAGCGGCTAAAAGATTATAACCCGGTATTATAGCGGGAGTAATGAAGTTTTGATAGAAGGAAAAATGAAAATCCGCCAGGAAAATCACGGATGATCGAGCTGCCGGAAATAGTGGAGCCGCAAACTGCCTATGTCGCGAATATGCGGGCCTTATGGAATCATATGCCCTCTCTGGCCCGGCAGGTGGATGAGGTGGATGAGGTGGATGAGCTGGATTTTATCCCCTGCCAGCCCAGCCGCAGCGGGCCGCCGACCTGCCAGTTGACGGGGGTAACGGGGGAGCCGGTTTTTCTGCATAGCCGGTATGATCCCCGGCGGGAGGCGGAAAAATGGGCGGACGGGGTGGAGGAACTGGCCCGCCAGCAGATGGCAGCGGACGAAAACGGGCGGGTTCCGATGTGCTATTTCGTGGATGGCTTTGGGTTGGGGTATCATATCCAGGCGCTGTTCGAGCGGCTGTACGGGGAGGCGTTTATTCTGGTCAGCGAACGAAATATCGCGCTGTTGCGGACGGCGCTGGAATATACGGATTATTCGGAAATGCTGGCCAGTGACCGGCTGATTTTTTTGACACGGGCGAACCGGGAGGAAATCTTCGAAAAGCTCAAGTGCCATTCCAGCCTGATGATGATGGGAGTGGTTTTCACGCACAGTCTGCACCGGGTGGATACGGAGTATCATGCGGCGATTCATACGATGGTGAGTGAATATGCGGCGTTTCTGCGGACGCAATTGCTGACGATCATGGGCAACAGCCTGAAAACCTGCGAGAATCTGCTGAAGAATGTGGGGGCGTATGTGACGACTCCGTCGATTGCGATCCACAAGAACCGGTTTAGCGGCTGTCCGGCGGTGGTGGTTTCGGCAGGGCCGTCGCTGGGGCGGAATATCGAGTATTTGAAGGAGATTCGGGACCGGGTGGTGGTGATCGCGGTGCAGACGACGCTGAAGCCGCTGCTGGCGCGGGGAATCCGGCCGGATTTCGTCACCTGCCTGGATTATCATGAAGTAAGTTTGCGTTTTTATGACGGGCTGACGGAGAAGGATTTGCATGATATTCACCTGGTGGCGGAACCGAAATCCAACTGGCAGGTGATTGATTATTATTATCCGCGCGGTCCGCTGTCGCTGCTGGGCAATGAGTTTCTGGGGATGGCGCTGCGGGAGGAGAAGGATGGGCACGATTGCCTGCCGTCCGGCTGCACGGTGGCGCATTTGGCCTTTTACCTGGCGGAATATATCGGAGCCGATCCGATCCTATTTATCGGGCAGGACCTGGGGTTTACGGACCATGTGTATTATTCGCCGGGGACCGCGCTGCATGACTACTGGCGGCCGGAGATGAACCGGTTTATGACGATTGAGATGAAGGAATGGGAGCGGATCGCCCGGCACCGGCATATCTCCCGGAAAGTACCGGATATTCATGGGCAGGCCATCTATACGGATGAGCAGATGTTCACGTATTTACAGCAGTTTGAAAAGGATTTCGCCCGGAGTTCGGCTCGGGTCATCGATACCAGCGAGGGCGGGGCGCGGAAGCAGGGATGCCAGACGATGTCGCTGCGGGAGGCGGCGGGAAAATATTGCCGGAAAGCGATTGAGCCGGATCGATTCGACTATCTAAAACAGCCGACCGTCCCGAATGTGAAAAAACGGCAGCAGGCCGGCGAACTGGTGCAGAAGCGGATCGACGAGGTGAAGGAATTCGAGGCCATTACGGAGGAGACGATTTCGCTGGTACGGACGATGCTGGGGCAGGTGGACGACCAGCCGGCCCTGAATAAAAACATGGTGCGGCTGGACGAGCTGCGGACCAGGGTCAGGCAGCGGATGGAAATCTACCGGATGGTAGGCTTTGTTTCGCAGACGGCGGAACTGCACCGGTTCCGCCTGGACCGGGCCATTGATGTGAATAATATTCAGGGCAAAGACCGGCAGCGGCGGCAGTTGCAGCGGGATATAGGATATGTCAGCGAACTGAAGAAGGGGTGCGGGCGGCTGCTGCGATTGCTGGAACAGGGGAAAGAACGGCTGAGCGATGACCAATAGTAGTACAGGGAAAAAGACCGCGGCGCTGGTAACGGCGGATTTGAGCCGCAGCGGGCTGGGGACGCGTTCGCGGCTGGCGGACGATCTGGCGGGAACGGCGGTATTGAAACGAACGCTGAGCCGCCTGGGACAGGTCAAAGGTCTGGCGGAACGGATCGTCTTCTGCCCGCCGGGCCAGAAAGAATCGCTGCAAACAATTATCGAGGATCCCCAGGTGCTGGTTCAGGAGTTGTCATCCCCCCTGCCGATCAGCCCGGCGGTCCAGCGGCGGAAATGGGCGCTGGCGACCTGGCGCGGCGGGCTGCATGAGGCCACGCTGTTTGACGAACCGGCTATTACCGAGGAGATGGTGGCATTAGCACGAGAACGCGATATCTACACGGCGGTGGTGGTGCCGGCAGAGGCGGTGCTGGCGGACCCGGAACTGATCGACGGACTGGTCGAGCACCATCATCAGCATGACAGCCTGATGCGGTTCACCTTTACGCAGGCGGCGCCGGGATTGTGCGGGTGGGCGTATCGGCTGGATTTGTATCACGAGCTGCGGCTGACGGGCCAGCGGATCGGCGACCTGATGAATTACGATCCGGATCATACGCAGGGGGACCAGATCAATCAGGACAGCAATTACAAGGTGGAGCAGGAAATTTGCTTTTCTCCGTTTCGGTATCTGGCGGATACGCAGCGAAGCTTCGAGTTGATGGAAAAGGTCTTGCAGGGGACGAACGGCAGCCGATGGAACGCCGTACAAACCGTCCAAAAAATGGCGGAGGTTTTGCGGGAGACGGAACTTCTGCCGCGGGAGTTGGAGGTGGAAATCAACACGGAGCGAAGCGTGCGGCTGAGGGGGTATCCGCATGGGCGGGCGGATCTGGGGCGTGGGGCCATGTCGCTGGAGCAGTTTGCCAAGATTGTGAATGACTGCCGGGAATATGATGACATTTGCCTAACGCTGGGCGGGTTTGGTGAGCCGCTGGCGCATCCGCACTTGTTGGCCATGATCGAGACGGCCAAACAGGCCGGAATTTTCGGGATTAATATCGAGACGGACGGACGATTGCTGAAGGGAGAACTGGCCGGGGCGCTGCTGAAATCACCGGTGGATACGATCAGCGTATATCTGGATGCCAACAGCTCGGAATTATACCGGCAGGTCAAAGGGGAA
Source organism: Planctomycetota bacterium (assembly GCA_022705365.1). GTDB lineage: Bacteria > Planctomycetota > Phycisphaerae > Sedimentisphaerales > SM23-30 > JAKJEP01. The sequence continues at coordinate 9,338 of JAKJEP010000100.1, forward strand.
GACGGCTTTGAGGCGGTGGTAAAGCAGATGGAAGAATTCGCCGAACAGCGTAAAATACAGGGTGATACAGGGCCGATTATTGTGGCGCATCTGGTGAAGACGCGGCAGAATTTGGGGGAAATGGAGGAATTTTACGACCGGTGGATCCGGCGGTGCGGCTGTGCCGTCATTACGGGATACAATGATTTCGCGGGCCAGATCGAGGACCGGTCGATCATGAATATGGCGCCGCCGCGGCGGTTTCCGTGTAAACGGCTATCGAATGGCATGATGATTCTGGCGGATGGGCGGGTGAGCCTGTGTTCGCAGGATTTCACGGGGAAACATGCGGTGGGCAATGTATTCATCCGCAGTATAAAAGAAATCTGGAAAGCGGCGGCGCTGGAGCGGCTGCGGCAGGCACAGCGGGAAGGGAATTTTGGAGTGAATCCGCTTTGTGCGCGATGCAAGGACTGGTTTCGGTAAACGACAGGGAGAAACGATTTGAACATTTTGGGAATCATACCGGCGCGCGGCGGGAGCAAGGGACTTCCGGGCAAGAATTTTCGGAATCTGCTGGGCAAGCCGGTGATTTGCTATACGATCGAGGCGGCGTTGTCTGCGGGTTTGGTGAATCGTGTGGTTGTGACGACGGATGAGCCGAAGAT
>JAKJEP010000101.1 GCA_022705365.1 Planctomycetota bacterium
GATGTTGTATTCGGTCTGATCGTAGAGCCGCTGCTGCTGGTCGGCGTCGATGACGTCGTAGGGGGGGGCGATGCAGCGGCCCGGGTCGCCGACGACGTCGGGATTATAGCGAAAACCCTGGAATGCCTTAATCTTCATGATGGCGTCCTTTTGTCCGGTAACGTATATTAAGTCCACTGCCCGGCGGGCAGAACAAGAGGGGAATATTACCGGATTTTGACATGGGTGTCAAAAAAAATGTCGGGGAAAGGAAGGAGAAACCCGGTTCCAGCGGCAAGGGGCTATACAAGCGAAGTCAAATAGGTTATAAAACAGCCGGTTCTGAGAAACAAGGATAGATTGGAGATTCGATGGACAGGATAGCCGGAGTATTGCTGGGGCCGGGGGAGGTGGCGGTGGTGGTAGTGGCGGCCCTGATTGTTTTTATATTGCTGACCCGCAGAAAGGGCTGATTTTTCGCCGGGAAAGGCCGGCAACGCCGGGGTTGGCAAAATAGATTGCGGTATTGCGGATTATCTGGTATTCTTTGGGACTGAGGCAAGGCAATAGAATCTTAACACGTGTAGAATTTATGAACGGAACAGGAAGAACGAAGCGGACAGGCGGTGTGTTGGTGCTGACGGTGGTTCTGGCGGTGGTGCTGGGACTGGCGGCCGGGCTGGGCGGGTTTACCTTATATTATGCCGAGGGATTTTCGTATTTGTCGGATGAGCCGGAAGTTTGCGTGAACTGCCACATTATGCGGGAGCAGTACGCCGGGTGGCAGCACGCCAGCCATCATGCGGCGGCGAGCTGCAACGACTGCCATCTGCCGGCGGGATTGGTCGGGAAGTATGTATGCAAGGCGGAAAACGGGTATCATCATTCGAAGGCGTTCACGCTGCAGGATTTTCATGAGCCGATCCGGATTCACGAGAAGAACAGCCGGGTGCTGAACCGGAACTGCTATCGCTGTCATCAGGAAATGGCGGCCGGGATCACCGCGCATCTGGGCGGGGATCTGGACCAGTTGAACTGTGTCCGCTGCCATGATGGGGTGGGGCACGGGCCGTCGCGATAAAAGGCAAGGAAGTTTTAAAATTTCCGGTCAAAGGTTCGTTTGGTGATAATTTTTGAATGAATAACAAGGAGACGCAAGCGATGAAATATTTTACAGGTATGCTGGTGCCGGTGGTTTTGCTGGGGCTGAGTATGGGTGGTTGTTCCCAATCGAAAAGTGATATTTCCATACAAAAGCTGCGTTGTGAATACCTGGCCAATCCCCTGGGAATCGATGTGGTGAAACCTCGTCTGGGCTGGACGATGGAATCGGAGGTGCGTGGGCAAAAGCAGACGGCGTATCAGATCCGGGTGGCCAGCAGCCGAGAAAAGCTGGCGGATGGCCGGGGGGATCTTTGGGATACCGGGCGGGTAGAATCGAGTCAATCGAATCAGGTGGTGTATAGCGGGAAAGAGCTAACCTCCCGAATGGACTGCTGGTGGCAGGTGCGGGTCTGGGATAAGGAGAATCTGGTTTCGTCCTGGAGTGAGCCGGCCCGCTGGACGATGGGGCTGCTGGCACCTGCGGAGTGGCAGGGGCAGTGGATCTGTGCGGATTGGCCGGGGGATGAGCCGAAAGACAAGGTCTGGCCGCTGCCGTGGCTGCGGAAGAATTTTGAGCTGGCGGAGAAGCCGCGGCAGGCCCTGGTCTATATCAGTGCCCTGGGATATTATGAATTGTATGTGAACGGGGAAAAGGTGGGGGATGCGGTCTTGACGCCGGCGGTCAGCGATTATTCGAAGCGGGCACTGTACCTGACGCACGATATCAGCGATAAGCTGGTGCAGGGGCAGAATTGCCTTGCGCTGTGGCTGGGGCGAGGCTGGAACAGCCAGCAGATGCCGATCGAAGTGTACAACAATCCGCCGGTCCGAGCGCAGGCGGAAATCACGCTGGCGGGCGGCCAGATGGTGCAGGTGGTGACGGATCTGAGCTGGAAGTCGCATCCCAGCCCGATTGTTCCCGTGGGCCGGATGCTGTTTGGGGATTACGGCGGGGAACTGTATGACAGCCGCCAGGAGATGCCCGGCTGGAACCGGGTTGGGCTGGATGAGTCGGGTTGGCAGGGTGTGCGGATTATGGATGCGGTGGCCCCGCGGATGGCGGCGCAGATGATGCCGCCCAACCGGATTCGGGAAACGATCGAGCCGGCGGCGGTGGAGGAATTGGCGGATGGAGTGTATCAGATCGATATGGGACGGAATTACGTCGGCTGGTTTGCGCTGAAGATACGCAACGGCCAGGCGGGGCAGACGGTCCGGATGGAATATGGGGACAAGATATTTCCGGACGGCCGGCTGCAGAGCTACAGCCAGCGGGATGAATATATTTTGGGCGATGCGCCGGAGCAGACTTTCTGCCAGCGTTTTAATTATCACGCCTTCCGCTGGGTGCGGATCAGCGGCCTGACGGCGCGGCCGGAGCCGGCGGATGCCCGGGGGTATTTCATCCATACGGATTATGAGCCGGTCTCGGAGTTTTCCTGTTCGAATGAGCTGCTGAACTGGATTTATCAGACGGTCAACCGGACCTACCGGTGTTTGACCATCGGCGGGTATGTGGTGGACTGCCCGCACCGCGAGCGGCTGGGCTATGGCGGCGATTCCGGCACGTCGGTGGAAACCGCTATAATGAATTTTGATGTGGCGTCGTATTATACCAAGTGGCTGGCGGACTGGCGGGATACCCAGGATCCCCAGACGGGGGAAGTGCCTCACACGGCACCGCCGGTTTATTCGGCCGGCGGCGGGCCGGCCTGGGGCGGGGTGTGCGTGACGTTTCCCTGGGAGATGTACCGGTATTACGGCGATACCCGTATCCTGGAGATATCCTATCCCACGATACAGAAGTGGCTGGCCTTTCTGGAGACCAAAACCAAAGATCAGATTCTGGAACCGTATATCGCGATGGGGCAGGACAGCCTGACCTGGAGTTTTCTGGGCGACTGGGTGGCGCCGGGGTACGGCCAGGGGCCGGAGACGCGGGTGGATGATGTTTCCACGCTGCTGTTTAACAACTGTTATTATCTCTACAATGTACAGTTGGCGGAGAAGATTGCGGCGGTGCTGGGGAAAACAGAGGATGCCGCCGCCTACGAAGCGAAATCCCAAACCCTGCAACAGGCCATCCATACCCGTTTTTATAACGCCGAAAAACAAATCTATGCCAATGGGGAGCAGACCTATCTGACGATGCCCCTGTTATTCGGCGTGGTGCCCGAGGAATTGAAGGCGGGGGTTATGAATAGGCTGGTGGAGGACATTGAGGTGACGCGGAAAGGCCATCTCCATGCCGGGATCCACGGGATGTATTTCATGTTCAAGCTCTTCAGCCGGGAAAACCGGGAAGATCTGCTGTATCAAATGGTCAATCAAACGACGTTTCCGGGCTGGGGCTTTATGAGGGAACAGGGGGCAACCACCATCTGGGAGGAATGGAACGGCGACAATTCGCAGATCCATGATACCCTGCTGTCGGCGGGGAGCTGGTTTCTCAGCGGCCCCGGCGGCATCCGACCGGATGACAGCCAGCCGGGTTTCCAGCATTTTATCATCAAGCCCGCCCTGGTGGGCGATTTAACCTCAGCCCAGGCCAGTTATGATTCCTTGTATGGTACCATCCGCAGCCGGTGGGAAAAGAAGGGTGAAACGTTCTGTCTGGAAGTAGAGGTTCCGGTGAATGCCACGGCCGAAGTTTATATACCGGCAGCGAAGATTGATGTGGTCTTGGAAAGCGGCCGGCCGGCGGCGGGGACGGACGCCATCCAATTGATTCGCCGGGATCACGATTATGCTGTGTACCGGGTTGGTTCCGGGACCTACCGGTTTGAAAAATAAGCACGTATCAAGAAGCCAACGCCAAAAGCTCATGAACCCCCTGGTTCTGGGGAGCCAGATCCTATTTTTGGCTGTCAATATCGACTTTTGGCGGTTCTGTCAATATAAGGCAAATGCAGGTAAGTCTTTTTAAAATCAAATCTTATAGGTCTTTGTCTGTGGATCGGGATAATTTTTTTAAGAGATATATCTCTTAAAATCCAGCTTTTTTTATGCTAAAATAACGTAACAGGGAGCGATTCCTGGCCCGAAGCAGTAGAAAAATGAATAACCCCGAACTAGAATCCTGCAAGAGACGATATTAAAACCAGCCAGCCGGCAAACCGAAAGGAAAAATATGAAATTTAAGATTTTACCTGTGATTCTCTCCTGTTTCATTAGTCATGTCATCTCAGCAGGGCTATTGGCTCAGGATAAAACCAATTCCTGGCCGCAATGGCGCGGACCGGGGCGGGATGGGATTTGCATGGAAACGGGATTGCTGAAGACCTGGCCGGAAGGGGGGCCTGCCTTATTGTGGAAAATTACCGGACTGGGCAAAGGGTACTCCAGCCCGGCGATTGCTGGGGATAGGATCGTTACGATGGGCGACCGGGGTGACGGGCAGTTTGTAATTGCCCTGGACCGCACTAGCCGGAAGGAAGTGTGGGCAGTGCGTATCTGCGGCAACTGGGACGACGGCTCCCGCGGCACCCCCACGCTGGACGGGGACAAAGTGTACGCCCTGGGGGCGCACGGGGACCTGGTGTGCCTGAATCTGGCCGACGGCAAGGAAGCCTGGCATAAAAATATGGCTGCCGATTTCGGCGGGCAGATGATGTCCGGGTGGGGCTTCAGCGAATCCCCGCTGATTGACGGGGCTAAACTTCTCTGCACCCCCGGCGGCCAGGAGAAAACGGTTGTCGCCCTGGATAAGAATACCGGGGATCTGATTTGGGCCTGTGCTGTTCCGCCGCTGGGTTCGCGCGGCAAGGAGGGAGCGGGGTATTCTTCGATTGTGGCCGCCGATATCCAGGGCGTCCGGCAGTACATTCAACTGCTAGGGACCGGCCTGGTGGGAATGGACGCAGAAACCGGAACCTTCCTGTGGGGCTATAATCCCATTGCTAATCATGTCGCCAATATTGCCACCCCGATTGTCCAGGGCAACCTGATTTTCTGTTCTACGGCCTACGGGACCGGCAGCGCGCTGGTGAAAATCACAAACTCCGATAACCAGTGGAAGGCCGAGGAGGTTTATTTTCTCGACAGCAATACCTACCAGAATCACCACGGCGGACTGGTCCTGGTGGACGGCTTCCTGTACGGCGGCCATGGCCAGAATGCCGGGGCGCCGGTCTGCCTCGAAATGGCAACCGGCAAAATCCTCTGGAAGGAAAAGGCCCTGGACAAAGGTTCCGCCGCCGTCCTGTATGCCGACGGGAATTTATATTTTCTTTACGAAGCCGGCACGCTGGCCCTGATTCAGGCCGATCCCCAAAAATTTACGGTAAGCGGTTCGTTTGCGGTGCCGGAAGAATCCGGCCCCAAATGGGCGCATCCGGTCATCCTGGATAAACAGTTATATATCCGCGTTCACGATGTTTTGTTCTGCTATGATATCGGTCAGAAAGGTTGAAGTGATGAAGTTCCGTATGATTCTAGGTTTGTCTGTCTTGTTCCTCAGCATGGCGGGTGCGGCGATTGACGATCCGTCCGGAAATCTCAACGACGACGGAGTCATTGATATTGAGGATATGGTTCTTTTTGCCCAGCAGTGGCTGGACGGGCCGGGCGGGACGGCGGACTTTGTCGGCAATGACGGTGTGAATTTCGCGGATTACGCCTATTTTACCCAGAACTGGTACTATACGCCCCTGCTGATTACCGAATTTATGGCCAGCAACGATACCATCCTGGCCGACGGCAATGGCGCGTATTCCGACTGGATTGAAATTTATAATCCATTAAGCGAAGCGGTTTCGCTGGCGGACTGGTACCTGACGGACGATCCCAACGATTTGCAGCGGTGGGCTTTTCCGAACACCCTGACGATTCAAGGCGGGGAATATCTGCTGGTGTTTGCCTCGGGACAGATGGTGCAGCCTTATCTGGATCCGCTGGGCTATTACCATACCAATTTCAAGCTGGAGGCCGGCAGTGAATATCTGGCCCTGGTACATGTCAACCGGATTATTCATGAATACGCCCCGAAATACCCCGATCAGACGGCCGATGTTTCTTACGGCGTCGGCCAGGAAGTCACCAACACCACTACACTGGTGTATTCGCCCAAGTATGCGGTGAAATACCTCGTTCCGGCCGACAACTCCGTTGACGCGGTCTGGACCGCCGCCGGTTTTAATGATTCGTCGTGGAGCGACGGCATTACCGGCCTGGGTTATGAAGCTACGCCGGAGAATTATCAGGCCCTGATTGAGACCAGTGTTACTAAATATATCCCCGGCTTTTACTGCCGCCTGAAATTTACAGTAGATGATCCCGCGGTGATTACGCAGTTGACGCTGCGGATGAAATACGATGATGGTTTTGTCGCCTATCTGAACGGGACGCGCGTCGCCAGTGCCAATAGCAACGAGCCGCCCCAGTGGAATTCGCAGGCGACCACGAATTATAGCGATGCCCAGGCCGTAGTATTTGACGATCATGACATTTCCGCCTATATCTCGCTGTTAAACAGCGGCCCTGACAACGTACTGGCCATTCACTGTACCAATTACGGCACCAATAGTTCCGATATGCTCATGATCCCCGAACTGATCGCCGGTTTCAGCACCGATTACCAGCGGGAAGTCCCCATGTTTTTTGCCGCTCCCACGCCGGAAACTCCCAATCGGGGTGGTACCCCGTATATCGCAATGCCCGGATTCTCCCGTTCCAGCGGCATATTTACGGCTGGTTTTTCTCTGAGTCTGACCAAGCTGTCGCCGACGGCTTCCATTTATTATACCCTCAACGGCACCGACCCGACGTTGTCCTCTTCACTCTATACCACGGCGATACCGATTTCCGGCAGTACCCTGGTGAAGGCGGCTGTCTATGAGCCGGGGATCGGCTGGAGCGGCATCCGGGCGGAGGGATATTCTCTCATCCATCCCGATATCCAGAACTTTTCCTCCAACCTGCCCATCGTGGTGATTGACACTTTCGGCAAGACCATCAGCCGGCCGGAATACACCCTCGTCCAGGCTGCTTTCATCGATGTGGATCCGGCCACCGGCCGGGCGGTGATGTCCGGACCTGCCGATCACACCGGCATGGACGGCATCCGGATCCGCGGACACTCCTCTCCATACCTGCCGAAGAAAACCTATAAGCTGGAAACCTGGAACAACCGCCGGGAAGATAAAAATGTTTCGCTGCTCGGTCTGCCGGCCGAATCGGACTGGGCATTATATGGTCCCATCCTGGATAAGACGTTGCTGCGTAATCTGCTGGCGTATCAGTGGAGCAATGAAATCGGCCGCTACGCCCCGCGAACGCGCCTGGTGGAAATGTTCCTGAATACCAACGGCGGGGATGTGAAAATGGGTGATCTGGGAACAGTACCAACTTACATAGATGAGGCTTTGTATTATCCCAATGGTCCCGATTTTGCCTATGATGGTGAATATGTGGGTGTTTATCTGCTGACGGAGAAGCTCACGCGTGATAAGGATCGGGTGGATATCGAGAAGTTGGAGGACTACCACAACAGTGAGCCGGAAATTACGGGTGGGTATCTGATTCAGCATGACTGCTGTCACAGTGGTTCCGGTGATTTTTCGAACACTATAGTTGGAACCTGGTTATTGGAGGACCCCAAGCCGGATGAAGCTACTTCGACGCAAAAAACTTGGATATTAAATTATTTAACCAGTTTTATCAACACTCTGAAAGGGGCTAGTTTTGCCGATCCGGTTAATGGATATAGTCAATACATTGATGCCGGTTCTTTCATGGATCATTTCTGGCTGCAGGAGATGATGCGAAACGTGGATGCTTATGTTGTCAGTGCCTTTATGTTCAAGGATCGGCTGGGTAAGCTCCATATGGGGCCATTGTGGGATTTCAATGCGGCACTTGGGCATATGAATTTTATGAGTGGCGAGTACACTGCAGGCTGGGATTATCCGCTGCGCGGCTTTGATCCCGTGGCGAATATATTTCCGCGTTTGCGGCAAGACCCTGAATATGAACTGGCTTTGTGGGACCGCTGGTTCGATTTGCGGGAGTATGAATTCAGTGAGGAAAAATTATTAGGTGATATAGATTATTACGCAGATTATTTGGATGAAGCTTTGGGCCGGAATAATCAGCGTTGGCCGCTTTTGGGTATAAAAATCTTGTTTGAAAATGGTGAAAATGACCTTGGAAATGTCTATGCGTATCCAACCTATCAAGAACATATAGATGCGATGGAAAGCTGGCTGGTGGCCCGGCTGGACTGGATTGATTCCCAGTTCTGGGGCACGCCGGTGATCTTCAATAAGGATGGCGGTGAAGTGAATACCGGCTTTTCGCTGACCATGACCCGGCCCGCCGGGAAGACAGGGACGATTTATTATACCCTCGACGGCACCGATCCGCGGCAGCCCTATACGGGTGCGGCGGTCGGAACGACATACAGCGGCGCCATCACCCTGACGCAAACTGTCACTGTCAAGGCCCGGTATAAAAGCGGCACGATCTGGTCGGCGCTCAATGAGGCCACTTTTATCGTCGGCTCCCCCGTCGTTATCAACGAATTCATGGCGGACAATAAAACCACCATCCAAGACCCTGACGAAGCCGGGGAATTTCCCGACTGGATCGAGCTCTACAATAAGGGAACCACCACCGTGAATCTGGCGGGCAAATTCCTGACTGACGATCTGGACGATCCGAATAAATATGAAATCCCAGACGGTGTGAGTATCGGGCCGGGCGAGCATCTGATTTTCTGGGCCGATGAGGACGGCACGCAGGGGCCGACGCATGTCAACTTTAAGCTTGGTAAAGGCGGTGAAGCGGTAGGTCTTTTTGATACCTATGCCAACGGCAACCGGCTGCTCAGCACCATTACCTTCGGTACTCAAACCACCGATGTTTCCTATGGCAGGTATCCGGACGGTACCGGCGTCTGGGGATTTATGCTAACGCCCACGCCCTGGAACACCAACAGCCCGCTGGCGCCGTAAGAGAAACATTCGCCTTTACGAACGTGCGAACATTTTTTCGATAAGCGGCCGGTACATCGGGCCGGAATTATAGGCGCAGAAAGGAATCAGGCCCGCCGGCGTGGAGTACGGGATGACGCAGCGTTTGACCCGCTCGATATCGTAGTTGTAACGGTCCTGAAAGTGCATGCCCGCCGCCATCAGGGTGCGGTAATTGCCTTTGCCCGCCTGGCCCCGGCCTTTGCTCTTGTCCACCATTCCCTGCAGTGCCGACAGAAAGCCCTTGACCGTCAAATCCGCCGGCGCTTCTTCCGGCCGGAACACTCCCTTGAACATTTGATAAATCCGCATCTTGTCCAGCAGCGATAAGCGGCCCGCGTGGGGTTTTAACTGCCGCGCCAGCCGGTTCATGCCGCTGAACATGGCCTCGATATCCAGGACACGCGGGAAGGGATACACCTGTTTGTCGTCCGAAACCAGAAAGTAGGAACCAAAGGCACAGTCCGTATGGCAACTGGGCTTGATCTTCGGCTGGGCGGTTACCGTTTCCAGAAACTGGGAAAGCGGCATGACAATCGAGAGCGGATAAAAATCCCGCTCCACCACGGCCCCTGACGCCTGGGCGATATCCCGGGCCAGGTCCCCCAGCGTATAGCGCTGTTGGAGCCGCTGCTCGGTATCGATCCGGCCCGTAAAACAGACCGGCTGATAGCTGATGGCGCTGATGACATCGATATTTTCCACCGCAAAACGAAAGATCTCGCCCACCTGGTCATCGTTGATCGTCCGGATGATCGTCGGCACCAGGCAAATTTTCATATCCAGCTTCCGGCAATTCTCGATCACCCGCAGCTTTGTTTCCCAGATATCCCGACCGCGCGTCGCCAGATACACCTGCGGCCTTACCCCGTCGAACTGCAAATACAGCGTATGTAGTCCCGCCTCCCTGGCGCGGCGGG
>JAKJEP010000102.1:0-4285 GCA_022705365.1 Planctomycetota bacterium
CGGAACTGCTGCAATTTGTCTTATCCCGCATTTCCCATCCGTTACACGAGAAAGGCCGCTGGCTGGTAGAACAGTTGACCGCCATTTTCAGCACGGTGGTTCATTCCACCGCCTGGCGCTGCCAGTTTTTGAAGGCAATCCGGGAAGCCGGCATCGACCTGGCGCTGTACGGCAACGACTGGGAGAAGCATCCGCAGCTTCATATGCTCTCGCGGGGGCCGGTGGATCGGGAAAAAGATCTCAATTGGGTGTATAACGGCTCGAAGATCAATCTCCATATCAATCATGCCGGGACGATGCATCAGCGGCTGGTGGAATGCGGATTGGCCGGCGGCTTTATCATGGTAGCGGATCATCCGGCCGAGGAGGACTGGGGGCCGGCCCGGCCGTATTTTGAGGAGGGGCGGGAACTGGTTTTTTTTGATACCAAGAAGGACCTGGTGGAGAAGTGCCGGTATTATCTGGCGCATGAAGACCAGCGGCGCCAGATTGCGGCGAACCTGCGGAAGCGGGTGCTGGCCGGCCATACGTGCCGCATCGCGGCGCAAAAAGTACTGGAGCGGTGGCGTTTGCTGCTGGCCACGCCGGAGCAGGAAACGAAATAAAGGAAGAACCGTGGACGGAACCGAAACAACCGTGATCGAACAAAAGGAAGAGCTGGGGCAGATCGCGCAGCGGTTAAAGCTGGGCAATCTGGAGGAGGCCCTTTATTTTCCTAAATATTTTCAGGTGGAGACGATCCGTTTATGCAACGCCCGCTGTCCCTTTTGTTCGGTGGATCAGTGGGACAAGTCGCACCCGTTTATGGCGGATGCGCTGTACGACAAGATCGTTGCGGAAATGAGCGAGTATGCCGACTGGATCGAATTTGTAGCGGTCCAGCGGGCCGGGGAGCCGCTGCTGGACAAAAAGATTGTATCGCGAATCGCCAAGCTCAAGCAGGCGGGCATCCGGCGGGTGAGCCTGTCCACCAATGCGTCCAAGCTGGATGATGCGATGGCCCGTGCGCTGCTGCAGAGCGGGCTGGACGAGATCATGTTTTCCATCGATTCCATCGACGAGGAATCCTACCGGAGGATGCGGGTGGGTCTGCCATATGAGGAAGTCGTGGCGAATATCCGGAATTTTTTCCGGGTGCGCCAGGAATGCAGGCCGGACTGCATCGTCCGGGTCCGCGGCGTTTCGTTTTATGATCTGAGCCGGGAGGAGCATCGTCAGGAGCTGAAACGCTGGGAGGCCTTCTGGGCGCCTTTGACCGGGCCGCAGGATCGAATTTACATGAAGCGTGCCCACAACTGGGGCAACCAGAAGGAATGGAAGGGGCATATTCCCGAAAACCAGGAATGGGTGTATCACCCCTGTGTGCTGCCCTGGTCCACGATGCATATTTCCGCGATGGGGATTGTGGCGTTGTGCCCCCAGGATTACGATGCGAAGATGAACCTGGGCGATATCAACGCCTCGTCCATGGCCGAGGTGTGGCGCAATGCGAAGTGGCAGGCGATTCGCCGGCAGCATGCCTCGGGGCGGAGAAATGAAATTTCGTTTTGTCAGGGATGCCGGTTGTTTGATTTGGACAACAGTCTGGAAAACAAAGTATGAATGAAACCAGCAGACAGCCCCCGCCGGCCGGGCAGGAACCGTCCGGCAGGGATTTATGGGAGTCGATTTGCCGGGAGCCTTTTGCGCGGAATGTGAAGGCTCCCTATGTGCTGGGGCCTTATGCCTCCTTTGTCCAGCGGGATGATCCCAAGCACAACCTGTTTACGCTGGCCCGCTATAAATTTTGCGCGAAAATACTGATCGGCAAACAGCGGCTGCTGGAAATCGGCTGTGCGGATGCCTTCGGCCTGGATATCGTCCGGCACGAGGTCAAGCCGCAGCGGATCACCGGCGTGGATTTTGATGAGCCGGTGATTGCCTTTAACCGGCAGCGGTACGCGGGGGACCCGGAGGTGGACTTTCTGGCCCTGGATGTGACGCAAAACCGGCTGCCCGGCGGCTACGACGGCGTCTGGTGCACAGATGTAATTGAGCATATCTATCCGCGGGACGAACATTCCTTTTGGGACCATGTGGCCGCGTCCCTGACGGAAGATGCGGTTTGTATTGTCGGAACCCCGAACGCGGCGGCGAACCGGTATGCGTCTCCGCAAAGCCAGCGGGGACATGTGAATTTAAAGGACGGGGAGGCCTTGCGAATGACTATGCGGGAACGATTTGAGAATGTGTTTCTGTTCTCCATGAACGATGAAGTGGTTCATACCGGATTTACGCCGATGGCCCATTATCTTTTTGCCATCGGCGCGGGAAAGCGGTAAGCGATGGTGCATGCGAATAAACGAAAGGTAGTGGTAACCGGCGGGGCGGGGTATGTCGGAGCGGTACTGGTGCCCAAACTGCTGGCTCAGGGACACCATGTTAAAGTGATTGATTTGTACCTGTATGGGCGAGAGGTGCTGGATGCGGTGAAAGGCCACCCGAATCTGATTCAGGTCGAAGGGGATATCCGGGACCGCACGCTGCTGGGGCGGGAGCTGGCGGGGTATGATTCGGTGATTCATCTGGCGTGTATTTCCAATGATCCCAGTTTCGAGCTGGACCCGGCCCTGGGCCGGAGCATCAATTACGATGCGTTTCTGGGTCTGGTGGAGGCGGCGAAAAAGAGGGGGGTGAACCGGTTTATCTATGCCTCCAGCTCCAGCGTCTATGGGATCAAGGAAGTCGAAAACGTGACCGAAGATCTGCCGCTGGAGCCGCTGACGGATTATTCCAAATACAAAGCAATGTGTGAGGAGGTTTTGCTGCGGGCACGCGAGCCGGGATTTGTGACGTTGATTTTGCGGCCGGCGACGGTCTGCGGCTATTCGCCCCGGCTGCGGCTGGATTTGACGGTGAATATTCTGACCAATCATGCGGTGAATAACCGGAAGATCACCGTGCTGGGCGGCCGGCAGATGCGGCCGAACATCCATATTGAAGATGTCGCGGATCTGTATGTGCAGTCGCTGGAGTGGGCGGACGAGAAAATCGACGGGAAAATTTTCAACGCGGGCTATGAAAATCATACGGTTGCCCAGATTGCCGGCATCGTTCGCGGCCAGGTGGGGCCGGATGTGGAGATTCTCAGCCAGCCCACGAATGACCTGCGTTCCTATCATATTTCATCGGAAAAAATCAAACGGGAACTGGGATTTGTCCCCCGGCGGACGATCGAAGATGCGGTGCAGGGTCTGGTCGAGGCGTTTGCCGCCGGGCGGATTCCCGATTCGATGAGCGATAGCCGTTACTATAATATTAAAACCATGCAGAAATGCAATTTGAATTGAATGATGCCATGTGTGAAATGTCAGAATTAACCCAAAAGGCCAGACAACTCAAGCAAACCATATTTACCGTGATTTGCCGGGGCGGGGGCGGGCATATCCCGGCCTGCTTTTCGGTGGCGGAGATTTTGACGGTTTTATATCATCGGATATTAAACGTGAATCCGCGGAATCCGAAGGATCCGGACCGGGACCGGTTTATCTTGAGCAAGGGCCACGCGGCGGTGGCGCTGTATGCGGTGCTGGCCCAGAAGGGTTTTATCGAGGAATCGCTGCTGGCGACGTATGGCCATTCCGGGACGGTGCTGGGCGGGCATCCGGATATGTACAAGGTGCCGGGGGTCGAGGCTTCCACCGGGGCGCTGGGGCATGGTTTTCCGTTTGGGGTGGGGATGGCCCTGGCGGGAAAGCTGGACGGTAGGCCGTATCGAACGTTTGTGCTGCTAGGTGATGGGGAGTGTCAGGAAGGAAGTGTCTGGGAAGCGGCCCTGTTTGCCCCCCAGCAGAAGCTCGATAACCTGGTGGCGATTGTGGACTACAACAAACTGCAAGCGCTGGACCGGCTGGAAAATATCGTGTCGCTGGAACCATTGGCCGACAAGTGGCGGTCGTTTGGCTGGGCGGTGCGGGAAGTCGATGGCCATGATATCGGGCAACTGGCGGAAACGTTTATGGCGGTGCCTTTCGCGAAGGATCAGCCGAGTATGGTGATTGCCCACACGATCAAGGGCAAGGGAATTTCGTTTATGGAGAATGTGCCGATCTGGCATTACCGGATGCCCAACGAACAGGAGATGAAGATTGCCTGCGCGGAGCTGGGGCTGGCAGCACAAATATAACCACGAAATCCACGAAGAACACGAAGAAAACAAATGTAATGAAATGAGATAAAAATTCCAGAATAGTTGAATCAATATGAGAAACGCATATATACAGGCGATATACGAATTGGCGGGAAA
>JAKJEP010000102.1:4428-9969 GCA_022705365.1 Planctomycetota bacterium
CCTTTGCTTATACCATTTCCGGTTTTCTTACGATGCGGGCCTTTGAACAGGTGCGCAACGATGTCTGCCTGCAGAGGATGAATGTCAAGCTGGTGGGGATTGGCGCCGGTTTTGTGTACAGCGATTTAGGCCCGACGCATCATGCCACGGAGGATATCGCGATCCTGCGGGTGCTGCCGGGCATGACGATTCTTTCCCCGGCTGACCCGCTGGAGGCCTATCAGGCGACGCTGGCCGCGGCGGAAGTAGAAGGGCCGGTTTATCTCCGCATCGCCGGCAGCAAGACCCCGCGAATCTATGGGGATGACTACCGGTTTGAATTCGGCAGGGGGGTGACGCTGCGGCAGGGGAGTGATCTGGTCATGATCGCGACGGGGAATATTGTACAGGAAGTGCAGCAGGCGGCGGAGGAGTTGGAGACGGCGGGCCTGTCGGTGCGATTGATTAATATTCATACCATCAAGCCGATTGACCGCGATATCATTTGCCGCGCCGCCCGGCAGACCGGGGCGATTCTGACCGTGGAAGAGCATTCCATTACCGGCGGGCTGGGCAGTGCCGTGGCGGAGGTGCTGATGGAGGGCGGCTGCGGTTCGGTTCGTTTCCGGCGAATGGGACTGATGAATAGCTTCCCAGTCGGTTATGGCAGCTATGCGGAAATGAAGCAGATTAACGGCTTATCCCGGCAGCATATCGTCGAGGCTGCCCGCCAGCTTTTGGAGGCCCGTCATGGGACAGTTGCGCCATATTGTAACGCCACTGCATAAGAAAACGCAGCGCGATTATCTGGGCCGCATGACGAATGACAAGGTGCATTGCATGCAGGTGGCCAAACAGTACGGCAGGGAGTTCTGGGATGGCGACCGGAAATACGGCTACGGCGGTTATACCTATGACGGCCGGTGGGCGGCGGTAGCGGAACGGCTGGTTCAGATGTATGGGTTGAAGGCGGATGCCCGAATCCTGGATGTGGGCTGCGGCAAGGGTTTTTTGCTCTATGAATTAAAGCAGCTTTTACCCGGTTCCACCATCGTCGGTTTTGACATTTCCGAGTATGCGATTGCCCACGCCAAGCCGGAAATAAAGCCCAGCCTGTTTGTGCACAATGCCAGAGATGACTATGCCTTTAAGGACGGCGAGTTTGATCTGGTGATCTCGATTACCACCCTGCATAATTTACAGATTCAGGAGTTGAAATCGGCTTTGCGCGAGATCGAGCGGGTGGGGAAGCAGAAGTATCTGGTGGTGGAAAGTTTTCGCGATGAGCAGGAGTTGTTCAACCTGCAATGCTGGGCCTTGACCTGTGCCTCGTTTTTCACGCCGGAGGAATGGGTGTGGCTTTTTGGGGAGTTTGGCTATACCGGCGATTATGAGTTTATCTACTTCGAGTGAGTTGCAATGAGTCTGTTATATACGAAAACGAAAATCTTTCATTTTACCGGCAAGCTGGATTCGCTGCCCCGGCAGTCCGCCGGGATCAAGCCGCCCTTGCATATCCGGATCAAGCCGACCAATGTTTGCAATCATAACTGTTGTTATTGTGCCTACCGGTCAGAAAATTTGCAGTTAGGCAAGGATATGGTCGTCAAGAATTCCATCCCGCGCGACAAAATGTTCGAGATTATCGACGATCTGATCGAGATGGGTGTGCAGGCGGTCACGTTCAGCGGCGGGGGGGAGCCGTTCTGTTATCCGTACCTGGCGGAGGCAGCCGAAAAGCTGGCGGCCTCACCGATTCAGTTTGCGGCGCTGACCAATGGGGCGAATCTAAAAGGACGGGTGGCGGAAGTTTTTGCCCGGCATGGCACGTGGCTGCGGGTGTCGATGGACGGCTGGGACGGCCCCAGCTATGCCTCCTATCGAAAGGTGAAAACCGATGAATTTGACAAGGTCATGGCCAACATGAAAAGTTTCAAGGAGTGGGCTGACTCTTGTTATCTGGGCGTGAGTTTTATTATAGATAAGAACAATGCCGCCCATGTGTTTGAATTTATCCAGCGGCTGCGGGATACCGGCGTGGACAGCGTCAAGGTATCGCCCTGCATCATCGACAACGACGGCGCGGCAAACAACCGCTATCACCAGATGTTTTTTGAGCAGGTCAGGCAGCAGGTGGCCCGGGCGAAAGAGGAACTGGCCGGCGATCATTTTGAAATTTACGATGCCTACCATGAGCTGGATGAGAAATTTACCAAAAGCTATGACTGGTGCCCGTATCTGCAGATTTTGCCGGTGATTGGAGCGGATTTGAATGTCTATTCCTGCCAGGACAAGGCGTATAACCTGGAGCAGGGGCGAATCGGTTCCATCCGGGATTGCCGTTTCCGGGATTTCTGGTTTACCAATAAGGCGAAATTTTTCGGCATCAATCCATCCCGCCACTGCAACCATCATTGTGTGGCCAATGAGAAGAATAAACTGGTGTTGGAATATTTGAATGCAGATACCCGCCATCTGGGATTCGTTTGAGGCAGAAGAGGAGCCGATGAATAGCGAAGCCGCACATTACAACCGGCCTGAACCGGATAAAAAAGAAGCCGTGAAAGAGGTGCAACGGCTTCTGGCTGCCGGTGGGGCGGAGGCCGCCTTTTTCCTGCTTACGCAGATAGCCGATCCGGCCGATGATTTCGTACTCCAGAGCCGCTATGCAGCCTGGTGGAAAAAAATGCCGGCGGAAGCGCTGGGATTGCAGCCGGTGCGAATCGCGATTGCCGCCAGCAGCACCGTTTCGCACTTTATCGAAGTGCTGCGTTTCTGGCTGGCGCGGGCGGGACTGGCGGCGGAAATTTTCACCGCGGAGTATGGCACGATTCCGCAGACGATTCTGAACCCGTCCAGTGCTCTGTATGCCTTCCGGCCGGATATCACAATGATCTTTACCAATTATCGGGATGTTCCGTTCGATCTGGCGCCGGATAGCGGGCCGGCGGAGATAGAAAGGAAGCGGAAAGACTCGGTGGAACAGGCTGCCGCTTTGTGGCAGATTTTACGGCGGCAGGGCGGCTGCCATATAATCCAGAACAATGCGGACCTGCCGGCCAGCCGGGTATTCGGCAATTACGAGGTGGAACTGCCCGCCTCCCGGCTTCATTTTTTGCGGCGGTTCAATGCGGACCTGGCGGGGGCGGCCGGGCCGGGCGTTACGATTTTCGATCTGGATTATCTATCTTCCTTATTCGGCAAGCAGCGCTGGCATGACAGCCGGTATTGGCATCATTCCAAACACGCCTTTGCCCTCGATGCGACGGGGCTGGTCGCCCACCGGGCGGCGCAGCTTATTGCGGCGATCCGCGGGTTGGCCGGGAAGTGCCTGGTGCTCGATCTGGACAATACCTTATGGGGCGGGGTCATCGCGGATGACGGCCTGGAGGGAATCGAACTGGGCAGCGGGGTCAATGGCGAAGCCTATGTCGAGTTTCAGCAATACCTGCTGGAGCTGAAGCGGCGGGGGATTGTGCTGGCGGTTTGCAGTAAAAATGAGGAGGCTACGGCCCGGCTGCCATTCCAGCAGCATCCGGACATGCGGATCCGGCTGGAGGACATCGCCGTATTCAAAGCCAACTGGCAGAATAAGGCGGACAATATCCGGGAAATCGCCAGGGTCTTGAATCTGGGGCTGGATTCGCTGGTGTTCGTGGATGATAATCCGGCTGAACGCGAACTGGTCCGGCAATATCTGCCGATGGTCCGTGTGCTGGAGCTGGGCACTGATCCGGCGGGATATATATACGAACTGGACCGGCAGGCGTATTTTGAGACGATCTCGTTTTCCCGGGAAGACACCGCCCGCAATGAGTATTACCGTGCCGATGCCGGCCGCGCGGAATATCAGCGGCAGTTCAGCGATCTTTCGGACTACCTGCAAAGTCTGGAGATGCGGGCGGCGGCGGCGGAACTGGATGCTTTTAATCTGCCCCGCGCAGCCCAGTTGATTAATAAAAGCAATCAGTTTCATCTGACCACGACGCGCTATTCCGAAGGGCAGCTTCGGGAGAAGATAGCGGATCCGGATTTCTGCTGCCGATGTTTTACGCTGGAGGACAAGTTCGGCAGCAGCGGCCTGATAGCGGCGGTGATCTTGCAGCGGCAGGGGGGAGATACGTTGTATATCGATACCTGGGTGATGAGCTGCCGGGTGCTGGGCCGGGGAATGGAAGAGTTTGTCGGCCGGGAGATTGCGGCGCTGGCGGAAACGCTGGGCATGCGCTATGTGCTGGGTAAATACATTCCGACGAAAAAGAACCATCTGGTGGCGGATTTGTATCCGCATCTGGGATTCGACCGGTGGGGGCAAGACGGCGGGGCCGCTCTCTGGCGGCTGGATTTGACAAAAGGCCTGCCGTACTATACAACCTGCATAACGAAATTGGACAGGCCCCTGGCCGGCCAGGTAAACGAATGAATAAAAAGCGAGAAGAATTGAAACGGCGTTTGACCGCGGTTTTCCGGGAAGTTTTCAGCCGTGAATCCCTGGAGATTACCGAAGCGACGACCGCCCATGATATCGAGGAGTGGGATTCCCTGATGCATATTACGCTGGTAGTGGCGATGGAAAAGGAATTCGGCCTTCAGCTCCGGGCGGCGGAGGTGGGGCGGTTGAAGAATGTGTGCGAAATGCTGGATATTCTGGAAGAACGGGCAACCCAATGACGGAAGTTGTGCGAAGATGTACTGAGATGGATTTGCCGCCCTTGATGGAATTATTCCGCACGGTCTATCGGTACAATCCGCGGATGCAGGAACGGGATTACCTCCAGTGGCAGTTTCAAGCCGGATCCGCCGGTCATAAGGCGGATTACAATATCTGGCTGGTGGCCGGCGAGGATGGAATTCACAGCTTTCTGGGTTTTGTGCCGGCGGAAATGTATTATCAGGGCCGGATTCTTCCCTGCTGCTGGCCGCAGAACTGGGCCTGCCTCAGCGGCGATTACGCGGGGCTGACGGTGCTGTCCCGGCTCATGGAGGATTATGATTCCCTTTTGTATGCCGGCCTGGCCCCCGATACGGTGGCGATTTTCAACCGCATGCAGATTCCGGTTCTGCTGGAGATGCCGCGATGGATCGGGATTCTGCAGGCCGAACAGGCGGCACGTATTTTTTCCGTGGAGTCAGCCGAGGACCGCCGGCGGCTGTTCGAGTCCCAAGCGCATCTGCGGTCTCTGCCGGCCGGTGCGGAAATTCACGCCGAACGGGCCGCTATCTGAACTGGCGCTATTTCGACATTCCGCGTCATAGCTATCAGACGCTGCGCAATGATGCCGGGCAGTTTGCCGTCTATCGGATCGAGAAAATCAAAAATCAGGAAGAAGCGGTGGTCCGCATCCTCGAATGGAGTTTTTTCGGGGTGGCGGCGGCCTCCGCCCTGCAAACGATGGTCGCGGATGGCTTACAGCATAACGCCATTCTTCTGGATTTTTTCTGTACCGCTGAAGGGGTGGGCGGAGAACTGGAAAAACTTGGCTTTCTGCGGGAGAATCACCTGCAAAGCCCGATCCCGTATTTGTTCCGCCCGATCAAGCAGAATGCCCCGGGCCTGGCCGC
>JAKJEP010000103.1:0-281 GCA_022705365.1 Planctomycetota bacterium
AGGAGATTGATATTAAAATCGAGGATATTGCCCTGACCACCACCGAACAGGCCGAACCGGTGGACCACAAGCTGGTCTCCGCGGCCCAAAAACTCGGCGGCAAAGTGGTCACCAACGATTACAATCTCAATAAAGTGGCCAGCCTCCGGGGGGTGGACGTCATAAACATCAACGACCTGGCCAACGCCATGAAGCCCGTCGTCCTGCCCGGAGAGACCATGACCATCAAAATTCTCAAACCCGGCGACCAGGCGGGCCAGGGCGTCGGCTACCTCGACGAC
>JAKJEP010000103.1:307-3818 GCA_022705365.1 Planctomycetota bacterium
GATTGTAACCTCCGTTCTGCAAACCTCCGCCGGCAGAATGATTTTCGGCAAGTTTGAAGAAAACAATTCCGTCCCCGCCGGCGGCAGCCGCGATAACGGCGGACGCTACCGAAGATAAGCCAGCCCGGCAGGGTTGTGACATCTATCAGGTGATAGATTATGCCCTATCGCTATCTTGAGGATATTGCCGCCGCCGATGTCGCCTTTGAGGCAACAGGCCAAACGATAGAAGACCTTTTTATGGCCGCGGCGGCAGCCACGCTGCATGTCATGATCGATAACCCCCAGGCCCTGGAACCGCGACAAAAGCGGATTCTGGAGGCCGCCGATGAATCCCTCGATATCCTGCTGTTTCAGTTTCTCCAGGAAATCATCTACTACAAGGATGCCCAGCAGCTTTTGCTGCAAGTTTCCCAAATTCGGATCGACGCCGAAACCACCGGGTATCGGCTGCGGGCCGAGGCACTCGGCGAACCGATTGATCCGGCCCGGCATGAAATGATTGTCGATGTCAAAGCCGTAACGTTGCACCGTCTGTCGGTCCAGCAAAAGAAGGAGGGTTGGGTAGCGGTCGTAGTTCTGGATATCTAAGGAACCGCTTCGCGGTGCTATGTTTAATGGATTTCCCGGCAGTCTCGCAATGACAGTCATAAGGTAAGTGTAAAATAAGAAAATATATTTACACGTAAAAATAGTATTGCTATTATACCGGCAGTTGAATTTGGCGGCCTCGCGCCGGGTATCGAAGAAAATGAAACAAGGAGTTGTTATGAAACGGGCTGCACTAGTTTTTTTCCTGCTGGCAGGTCTTTTTACGGGTTGTATGGGCACAACAAGTCAAAACCGAAAAGATTCCGCCCGAGGGTACAATACCCCCTATGATGGTGCGTACCTTTCGCATGTTGCCTTCCCGCTGGGAGGTATGGGAGCAGGAATGATGTGCCTGGAAGGCACGGGGGCCATTTCGCATGTTTCTCTGCGGCACCGCCCGGATTTGGGGAATGAACCCTGCCTGTTTTCCGCCCTGTGTATCAAGGGAGAAGGCGGCAACGTAGCGCGGGTACTGGAAGGGCCGGTCCCCACCTGGAAGATCTTCGGACGTGGCGGCGCGGGATTTGGTCTGGGCGGAACCAGTTGGGGCCTGCCCCGCTTTGCCCAGGCCGTTTTCCAGAGCCGCTTTCCGTTTGCGACCATTACGCTCAAAGATCAGACGCTGCCGGTACAGGTGGAAATTACCGGCTGGAGTCCCTTTATCCCCCTGGATGCCGACAACAGTTCTCTGCCGGTGGCAGGCTTGGAATATCGTTTCATCAATACCTCCGGCCGCGATATCGAGGCGGTCTATTCCTTCCATACCGTGAATTTCATGCAGCAGGGAAACAACCCGCGCGGTGTCAAACCACTGGCCGGCGGCTTTATGCTTTACAATACCGCCTCGCCGGAGAATCCCTTTGAAGAAGGGTCATTTGCCGCCGTGGTGGATAATCCGGCCGTCCAGACCGATTGCGCCTGGTTTCGCGGCGGCTGGTTCGATCCGCTCACGATGGTCTGGAAGGGAATCGAGGAAGGAAATGCGGTTCAGAAAGGCGAGATTACCGAGGGCGATCCCAGCCCCGGCGGCAGTCTTTCCGTTCCCCTGCGGATCCAGGCCGGCCATGAAGCCACTGTGCGTCTGATGCTCTGCTGGTATGTTCCAAAAAGTAATTTGCGGGCCGGTGCGGACCTCCCGGAAGAAGAGGCCAAGGCTCCCTGCTGCCCCACTACCGGGGATGCCACCTCCTGTGCGGCGGTTTCCAAAACCTTTGTCCCCTGGTATGCCGGCCGCTTCACCGACATCCAGCAGGTAGTGAACTATTGGTCGGCTAAATACGATCCTCTACAGGCGGAGAGCCGGAAATTCTCCGATTGCTTTTATGATACCTCGTTACCCCCGGAAGTCATCGAGGCCATCGCCGCCAATCTGACCATCCTCAAGTCTCCGACGGTGCTGCGGCAGCAGAATGGATTTTTGTGGAACTGGGAAGGCTGCGGGGACGGCGGCGGTTGTTGTCACGGCTCCTGCACTCACGTCTGGAATTATGCCCAGGCGATCCCGCATCTTTTCCCCGACCTGGAGCGGACCCTGCGTCAGACGGAATTTTTCGTTTCGCAGGATTCCGCCGGCCACCAGAATTTCCGGTCCTCGCTGCCGATTCGGGCACCGGCCCACGATTTCCACGCGGCCTCCGACGGCCAACTGGGCGGCATCATGAAGGTCTATCGCGAATGGCGGATCAGCGGCGATACCGAATGGCTGCGGACCTTCTGGCCGAAAGTCAAGGCCAGCCTGGATTATTGCGTCGCCACCTGGGATCCCGACCACAAAGGGGCGCTGATGGAACCCCATCACAATACCTATGACATCGAATTCTGGGGCCCCGACGGCATGTGCAGCAGCTTTTACCTGGGCGCCCTGAAAGCTGCCGCCGCCATGGGCAAAGCCCTGGGAGAGCCGATTCCGCTCTACGACGAGCTATATGCCAAAGGCCGGACGTTTCTGGAAACGGAACTCTTTAACGGCGAATACTTTTACCAGAAGATTCAATGGCAGGGCCTCCGCGCCGGCGATCCCACCACCGCCCAGAGTTTTGCCTCCGGGTACTCGCCCGAAGCGGTGGAAGTATTGAAAAAGGAAGGCCCCAAATATCAATACGGCACGGGCTGCCTTTCCGACGGCATCCTGGGCGCCTGGATGGCCGAAGTTTGCGGGGTAGGCGAAATACTGGACCGGCAAAAAGTACAAAGCCATCTGGCCAGCATCCACAAATACAATCTCAAGCAGTCCCTGGCCGCCCATGCCAACCCCCAACGGCCCGGCTTCGCTATGGGCATTGATGGCGGCCTCCTGATATGCACCTGGCCCCGCGGCGGCCAGCCTTCCCTGCCCTTTGTCTATAGCAACGAAGTCTGGACCGGCATCGAATATCAGGCAGCCTCCCATATGATGAGCAAAGGCTTGATAACCGAAGGGCTGGATGTCGTACGCGCCTGCCGCGACCGCTATGACGGGCGCATCCGCAATCCCTTCAACGAGTATGAATGCGGCAACTGGTATGCCCGCGCCATGTCTTCCTATGCCCTCCTGCAGGGATTGACCGGCGCCCGCTATGACGCGGTGGAAAAAATCCTCTATCTCAATCCCGCTATCAAGGGAGACTTCCGCGGTTTCCTCTCGACTCAGACCGGCTACGGTACCGTCGGCGTAAAAAACGGCCAGCCGTTTGTCGATGTTAAAAACGGCCGGATTGATGTTCAGAAGATACAGTTTGATAAGCCGTAATCCGGCGGCAAACGGCAGGCAGGTTACAGTAAAAGATGTCCCCTTATAAGGGATCTCCATAGGAGATTACCACAACCCGGGCCCGCGGGGCCGGGTCTGTCGGATCACTGGCAAACTGCAGGGAGTTGGTTCCTTCCTGCAAAGAGGGGGCCGGTTCGGCGGGAGTCACTTTCCCGAGCATTTCCCCCGTCG
>JAKJEP010000103.1:3828-4342 GCA_022705365.1 Planctomycetota bacterium
CCGCCATAAAATTCCAGATACCCCCCCGACGGAATCTCCACCGGAAAGGAAATGGTCTGACCGTTCACCGTAACGACCGGATTTTTCAGAGTACAGGCAACCATCGGCAGGGCTTTCACCGCACCGATGGTGCAGCGGACTTCCTGGTTGGGCGGCAGGTTGTTATACATCAGGCTCAGCGATTGCACGGCGCCAAAGTCGATGGTTTCCCGATACGAATTATACAGCCACTTGCCGTCATTCCAGACATAATCGCTCCAGCGGGCCGCTTCCGTCTCCACCAGCGTAAAGAACCGCCGGCCGGTAAAATCCACCGTGATATATCGATCCGCGATGGCCCCAAACGAAATATGCGGGGGGCTTTCCAGCCGCACGGCAATGATTTCTCCCCGCCCGTCGCCTTCGACCCACACCCCGAGCGCCTGCTGATTGCCTAGGTTCAGCACTGGTTCGTATTTCCAGTCGAGCCTGGCCCATCCCGCATTCTGCGGGACCTTACCGGCATTCATGGCGG
>JAKJEP010000103.1:4352-9948 GCA_022705365.1 Planctomycetota bacterium
CCCGCCGGTCCCGGCACATCGGCAGCAGCCGCTTCCGCTTGCAAGGTAACCCCTTCAGCCGCCCGCATTTTCCCCGTCAGCATCGCAGAGTCCGACAGGTCCGCCAGTACCCTATTCTCCGGATGATCGTAAGCCGGTGCAGACATGAGGGCCTCGATGCGGAGTTTGACCGGCTGGCCGGCGAAGGGATTGGTGGTATTCCAGGCCTGGCTCCACGGCTCCGCCCCGGCAACCGTATGCCCGTCATATTGGGCCGGTCGGAAACACCACTTCCCTGTTTCGTCGGAAAAAAGGGAGAATTCCTTTCCCGGCTCCCGCAGCTTCGCCTTGACCGTCTCGTCAAACGTCCCAGCCTGCCGAAGCTCCTCACTGGTCCGGAGGGTATCCACCGCCCGCCGAAACAGGGGAACGGCGCTGAGACTATCTTTGTTGATCGCCCCGGTCAGTGATATCCCGGCGTCCCACCCGATCAATTTCGCCCCCAGGTATTCAACCACATCCGAATAGGTCGGCTCGATCTGCGGCGGATTAAAGGAATGAAAATTCCACCAGCCCAGGTGCAGCGGCAGCAGCAGCCCCCCGTTCACCGTTTCCGCATGAATATCGACAAACCTCTTATACCCCCGCCGCGGATAATCCCATGCCTGCCACCGCGTGCGATACTGCCAGAAATGATGCCACATGGCACTCATCTCCATGCCCGCCGGCTTTTTCAGATGCCGCTGGATTTCCATTACAAATTTGTCCGCCCAGTACCAGCATTCATCCGCACCGCGGAGAATCGAACTGCCGTCAATGGCGTCCAGATAGATCCCGTCAAAATCACACTGGTTCACCACCTCGGCGTGGTTCCGGGCGATTTCCTCAAAGAGCGTGGATTCCACATCCGGCACCAAAAGGCCGAAACATTCCTTGAGCTGGCGGGCCGCCGTATCTTTCTCATGGGCCGCGGCCTTCGTGCCCAGCGCCCCCCGGCTTACCCCGGTAAATTTCCACGGCGCTTCCTGGGTTGCCCCGGCGAAAGTCACCAGCTCATCGCCAATATGAAGAATCACACTGTTGTGTTCAAAAAATCCGGTAACTGTGCCCATGCCCTTCGTTGGCTCGTTCACCGGCAGTTCGGTATCGTCGGGACCGGCCGCCTCACGGAGCGTGAAGGTCCGGAAGGCGTCCAGCCGCCGGTCGGGTACGGGGGTAACATACTTCGACTGCTTGTCAATAAAGAAGGAATAAGTATGAAAAATGGACCCGATACCCGCCTCATGCAGGCGTTTGACAATCTTGCGATAGGTCTCCCATCCATCCGGCCATTTATCCCCGTTCAGCACGAAATCCCCGAAACGGAAAAACGCCGAACTGCCGCCATGATTGTCAATCTGGCTAACACCCAGACTTTTAGCCATCTCGATCCATTCCTCCGTCGTCGCCTCGGTGAGCGTGCCGAAATTGAACAGATACGAACCATGATTGAATGGAATCTCATTCGCCCACGGCCCGGCCACCGGGCAGTGCGGCATCTGATCCGCCTCGGTAAGCACCTCCTTCAGGGCGGCAAGTACCCCAGCCATAGGCGTTCCCACGATGGCTGCCTGAGCACCCACCATCCCGAATTTCCGGTAACAGGACGCCCCCAGTTCCGTCTGGAGGGCCGGGAGCTGGTCCACCCGCGTGATCAGGTTGAGCGAAAACGCACAAGCCCCAAACGGCTCCTCCGGCCGCCCCTTCAGCGTCAGGGGAGCATAAAGAAAAACCAGGGAATCGATTTCCCCGCCGCTCACCGATTCTACCGTCAGGCGAATATAGGTGTTGCGGGACTCCACGCCCAGAACCGCCTCCGTACCCGTCTGGCCGAACCGGATCGTCAAACGGTCTCCCTCCCGCGAAACAGCGGTAGCCGGATATTCCTGCCCGTCTTTTCGCACCCGGGCACAATAAGAGTGCGCCCCCTGGTTCAGATAATCAATTCCCGTGGTCCGGTCCAGAAATTCCTGATTCCTGCCGTCAGCGGAAATGGTATATCGCAGCAGGGAATTCTCCAGTACCACCGGATTCGATTGTGCATAAATAGTCGCCGTGAAGGCCAGAAGAACGCCCAGAACAATAGATATGACTTTCATAATCATTCTCCGGTAAATGGATATTTTTTACAAAATCAGCATCGCATCGCCATAGCTGTAGAAGCGATACTTCTGTTCAATGGCGTGTCGGTAGGCATCCAGGATCAATTCCCGCCCCGCAAACGCGCAGACCAGCGCCAGCAGCGTCGAACGCGGCAGATGAAAATTCGTAATCATGGCCTTCACAATCCGGAACGAATACCCCGGCGTAATGAAAATGTCCGTCCAGCCGCTGCCCGCCGTCACCCGCCCGCTGCGCCCCAGCGTCTCCAGCGTCCGCACCGAGGTCGTACCCACCGCAATCACCCTCCCCCCCCGCTCAATGGTCTGGTTAATCCGCCCGGCACTGGCCGCGTCCATTTCATAATACTCGCTGTGCATCGGATGGTCTTCCACCCGGGCCGCGGTAATCGGCTTGAACGTGCCCAGCCCCACATGCAGCGTCACCCGCGCAATCGCCGCCCCTTGCCTTTGCAGCAGGTCCAATAACTCCGGCGTAAAATGCAGCCCCGCCGTCGGCGCCGCGATCGAGCCGGGCTTGTCCGCATACACCGTCTGATACCGTTGATGATCAATCGCCTCCATCCCGTTTTGATCTTTCCGGCTGATATAGGGCGGCAGCGGCGTCCGGCCGTACCGGCCCAGAATCGCAACAGGACTTTCCTCACTCTCCAGCCGCAGCCGCCATTGCCCCTCCCCCTGGTTTTCCACCACCTGAACCCGGACCGGCTCCGTTTTCGCCGGGTCGGCCCCGCCATCGGGAGAAATCAGTTCCAATCGCTCATCCTGCCGCAGCCGCGCCGCGTTTTTCAGCATCACCTCCCAGCAGCCCCTCCCGGCCTCCTTCAAAAACAGCCCTTCGATTTTTCCCCCCGTCGCCCGCCGGGCAAAAAAACGCGCCGGGATCACCTTCGTGTCGTTAATCACCAGGCAATCCCCACCCTCCACAAAATGGCCCATCTCACCAAAAGACCGGTCCTCCCTTGCCCCGCTCGCCCGCCGCAAAACCAGCAAACGCGACTGCACCCGCTCCGCCAGCCCCTGCTGGGCGATTAACTCCTCCGGCAGCTCATAATCCAGTTCACGCAGTTCCATATCCCTACGTTATCAGACGTTCCCGCCAGAGCAAGAATTTTCTTCGTTCGATTTTTCGCCAACACCCGCCTCCTGCAAAATTCCGCGAAAGTTCCCGCCGCAAACATCCGATGGACCCAAGGATTAGAAATAAAACCGGACCCCAAAAAGGAAAGACAAATGGTAATGACTATCGACGCCGATCAAATCGTCAGCGAAATTGCAGGGATGGACCGACCTTCGTTAAAACAGGCGATTTTGCACTTCCGGGGCCGGTTTAAGCTCGATTTCACCGACGAATTTCTGGATCGCCAGTCCGTGGACCAGCTTCGCCATATCCTCCTGGCCGCCAAAATCCAGCATGGTAACCGGTCATCCCACTAACCGGATTTCTCCGCCGGCCGCCCCTAAATCCGGTAAAACCATTTCCCCGGCAAATTCTTGCCGCTATTTTCAAAAAAAACCGCACTCCTGTTTGCCTCTCCCCGTTTTATATTTTACACTTCATTTGCCTTAAGAAAATCAATGAACGAGGTTGATTTTAATGCTAAAGAGGCTTTCAGGGACATAAGTCCGGAAACACCCGTGTCTTTGGCTATGTGTGTATGGGTCTTTCCAGACGTCTGAACCGCTGATGTTTGGGCCTTGTCCCGAAGCTTAAAAGATTGATTCCTGCAACCTCGGATCATGGGCTGCCACGCCCGGGCCCTCTACACCATGAGAGGGCCTTTTCGAGAGCCACCACTCGCAACGAGTGTTTACGATAGCCCGGTCCCTCCCGGCCTGCCGCTTCCCCCGAAGCGTCAGGACGGGAAATCGCGGCTCGAAGGACTTGAGGCATTGGCCGATGAGTTTTTTCCGGCTGGCAGGATCCGGCAGCAGAGCCTGAACCTTTCCTCAGGCTTCCCTGTCGGATCCGGCGATAATCAACGCGGCCCCGGCACGCAAAAAGCACAGGCCGCGCAGCGATACAAAAAAACGGTACAGGACTTTCGAATGGGGCCTGCTGTGTTCGATGGAACCAGAGGCCCCTTTTTTATGCGCGCAAAAAATGTCCCCGCAAATCCTCACTGTCTTCAGGCCGTTCCGCCTGGTTCGCAAGTCAACTTGCGCTGGACCGGAAAATACAGGGTAAACGCGCTTCCCTGGTGCAATTCGCTGGCCGCTTCGATACTCGCACCCAGCTCCCCCAGAATGCCATGCACCACCGATAATCCCAGGCCCGCCGAAGGATGATCCCCCCCCGAGGCAATCCCGCGCGTGGTAAAAAAAGGTTCAAAAATATGCGGCAAATCCCGCGGGTGAATCCCGCAGCCGGTGTCCGAAAATTCCAGCATCACCTGCTCTCCCTTCGGTTCCAGCCGGATCCGCACCGTCCCGCCCCCGGGCATCGCATTCTCCGCATTGTCCAGCAGATTCCCCAGCACCTGCAAAATCCGCGAACCCGGCACCTCCACAATCGGCACCGGCATAATCTGAACCTCCAGCTTGATATGCTTCTCCGCCAGCGGCTTCTCCACCAGATGCGCAAAATTCAGCAGCACCTCCGTTATATCCGACAGATCGAACTGCCGGTAATCCTTCTCCGCAAAGGTCAGCAGCGATTCGGTGATGTGGCTGACCCGGTTCGCCGCTTCCGCCGTCATTTTCAGCGCCTGCCGCAGCGTTTGCGGATTGTTGGACTGCAGCGCAAAATCCACATACGTCGCCACCCCCCCGATAATATTATTGAAATGATGCGCCACCCCCGAGGCCAGCGTACCCAGCGACACCATTTTCTCCGCATACGCCAGTTGCCGCTGCAGCGTCTTGCGATTGGTAATATCCCGGACCCAGAACGACAGCCCCAGCAGCGCCCCCGCCTCGTCCAGAATCGGTGCCACCACCACCGCCAGCGTAATCCGTTCCCCCTGCCCGTCGCGGTGCTCCACCTCCAGTTCGTGCGATTCCCGCTGCATCACCGCCCGCTCGATCAGGGACTGCAGTTCCGGCCGCTGGCTTTCCGGCACAATCCACGTCACATGCCGCCCCAGCATCTGCGCCGAACCGGCCTGAAATATCTTCTCCGCCGCCAGATTCCAGCTCACGATCATCCCCTGGCAGTCCGTTCCGACGATCCCAAAACTGGAACAATTGAACAGATACTGATAATATTCCTTCTGAATATCCGCTATCGACCTGGTCGGCTGATTTTCGCTGCTCAATGCTGCTCTCTCTCCTCATTCGACATCCTCGCCTTCAGCTCGTCCGCAGTCTCCATCGAAGGCACCAAAATCACCACAAACTGCGAATCCTGCGTGGTCTCCGCATGGCCCCGCAGAAAAAAATCCCCCGGATTCGATACCGCTTTCGCAGGCGACGCCGCCAGACAGAGAAAAT
Source organism: Planctomycetota bacterium (assembly GCA_022705365.1). Classification (GTDB taxonomy): domain Bacteria; phylum Planctomycetota; class Phycisphaerae; order Sedimentisphaerales; family SM23-30; genus JAKJEP01. Next base: position 9,923 of record JAKJEP010000103.1, read on the forward strand.
GCCCGCGCGGCAGCACGGCACGCAAT
>JAKJEP010000104.1:0-3949 GCA_022705365.1 Planctomycetota bacterium
TGACGGTATGGCAAGACCAGGCGGGATTGTCTGACGAGCTGGCGACCCAGGAGGCTTTGTATAGCCTGGAAAGTACGAAATCCCAAATTCCGGTTCTGCAAAGCGGCCTGGAGGAAGCCATGAATCGGGTGGCGGTTCTGCTGGGGGAGAAGCCGGGTGCGGTGCATGACGCCTTGACGGAAAAGAAGCCGGTACCCGCCATTCCGTTATCTGTCAATATTGGCATACCCGCCGAGGTTTTGCGCCGCCGGCCGGACATCCGGCAGGCGGAACGGGAACTGGCGGCTCAAACGGCGCAGGTGGGAGTGGCCACAGCGGACCTGTATCCGAAATTTGTTTTGAACGGCTCCATCGCGGTAACCGGCGATTCTCTGAACCGCATGACCTCCAATCTGACCACGACGGAGAACTGGGCGCTCAGCGGCGGTCCGCAGATTCGATGGAATCTTTTTGATGCCGGCGCTATACGGAAAAATATTGAGATTCAATCCGTACTTCAGGAACAGGCATTGGTACAATATGAATCGACAGTGCTGAATGCCTTCGAAGAGGTTGAAAATACCCTGACCGCCTATGCGAAAGAACAGAACCGAAAAGAGAGTTTGGAGCTGGCGGCCCAGGCGGCCCAGCAGGCGGCCAATCTGGCCCAGCAGGAATATCAGGCGGGGTGGAAGGATTTTACGAGTGTGCTGATCGCCCAGCGTTCGCTGATTAACCTTCAGGATGAACTGGCCCAGAGCCAGGGAACGGTGACGGCCAATCTGGTGCGGCTGTATAAGGTGCTGGGAGGCGGCTGGCCGTATGGGGCGGAAAATGAGAAAGAAACCTATTAACCGGGAGAACCAACCATGCAAACAAAAACCCAGGAAGAATCCGACATCACGCAAACCTTAGGATTGGGCAAATCCGCCCGATCCGGACATAAAAAACGCTGGCTGCTTCTGCTGCTTTTGATCGCGGCGGCGGTGTTTTTTTTCACCTCGCGCGGGAAAACAGGGCAGGAAAAACCCGTGCAGTATCAGACGCAGGAGATACAATTGGGCAGCTTAACGGAAACAGTGACCGCTACCGGCAACCTGGAGCCGACCAATGAGGTGGAGGTCGGCAGCGAGTTGTCCGGCATTCTCAAGAGTGTGGAGGCGGACTACAATGACAACGTCAAGGTGGGACAGGTACTGGCCCGGCTGGACACCTCCAAGCTGGAGGCGCAGGTAACGCAGGCCCGGGCGTCTCTGGAAGCCGCAAAAGCCAAAGTAATACAAGCCCAGGCTACTATTAATGAAACGCAGAGCAAACTGCTGCAATTGCAGAAGGTTCGCGAGTTGAGCGGTAATAAAGTACCCTCCCAGGTAGATCTGGATGCGGCGCAGGCGGCCTATGAACGGGCCGTGGCGGATAAGGCCAGCGCGGAAGCGTCGGTGTCGCAGGCCCAGGCCACCCTGAATGTGTATGAAACGGACCTGTCCAAGGCGGATATTGTCTCTCCCATTAACGGGGTAGTGCTGACCCGCAGCGTGGAAAAGGGCCAGACGGTGGCCGCCTCCTTTCAGGCGCCGGTGCTGTTTACGTTGGCGGAGGATTTGACCCAGATGGAATTGCATGTCGATGTGGATGAGGCGGATATCGGCCAGGTCCTGGAAGGGCAGGAGGCCACCTTTACAGTCGATGCCTACCCGGATCGAACCTTTCAGGCCAGGATTACCCAGGTGCGATATGGCTCCAATACGGTGGACGGAGTGGTAACGTATGAGACGGTGCTCAAAGTGGACAATACCGATCTCTCTCTGCGGCCGGGGATGACGGCGACGGCGGAAATTACGGTTCAGAAAGTGGAAAATGTCCGACTGGTTCCTGCGGCGGCCCTCCGTTTCAGTCCGCCGTCCCTGGAGGAGAATCAGTCCTCCGAATCGCTCTTGAGTAAAATCTTGCCCCGTCCGCCCCGTCAGGAGAAAAAGAAGCAGGAGACCATCTCAACGGACAAGAAAAAGCAAACGGTATGGACCCTGCAGGAGGGAAATCCGATTTCCATCCCGGTCCAGATCGGGGCCACAAATGGGGTAATGGTGGAAATTACCGGTGGCGATATCAAGCCCGGAATGAAGGTAATCGTTGATACGATAACGATGGGAAAATAACCATGACGAAACAGCCAAGCGAAAACCAGCCATTGATTCGACTGCAGGGAATTACCAAGGTGTATGGCACGGGCCAGGCATCCATGCAGGCACTGCGCGGGATTGACCTGGATGTGTACCCGGAGGATTTTGTGGCAGTCATGGGTCCCAGCGGTTCAGGCAAGTCCACCTGTATGAACATCCTTGGCTGTCTGGATACCCCGACAGGAGGTGCCTACCGGTTCCAGGGAGTGGAGGTTAGCGGCTTGTCGCGCAACCAGCGGGCCAGCCTGCGGCGTTATTATCTGGGGTTTGTGTTTCAGGGATTCAATTTATTAAATCGCACCTCGGCGCTGGAGAATGTGGAACTGCCGCTGATTTACCGCGGGATTCGCGCGAAAAAACGCCGGGCAATGGCGATGCAGGCATTGGAAACGGTAGGACTTACCCAATGGAAGTCGCATACGCCCGGCGAATTGTCCGGCGGCCAGCAGCAGCGGGTGGCGATCGCCCGCGCCATCGTCACGCAGCCGTCGGTTTTGTTTGCGGATGAGCCGACGGGCAATCTGGATAGCCTTCGCAGCCATGAAATTATGGAATTACTGACGGGGCTGAACCGGGACCAGAAAATCACCATCCTGATGGTCACGCACGAACCGGATATGGCCAAATACGCCAAACGCACGGTTCATTTTGTGGATGGTCTGGTGGCTTCGGATTCTAACAATGGGAGCGTATCCTAATGCTGTTGAACACGATCTTACTGGCGGTGCGGGATATCAAGCGGAACGTGATGCGTTCGGTATTGACGATCCTGGGCATTATTATCGGGGTGGCGGCGGTGATTACGCTGGTGACGATCGGTAACGGCACGACGGCCCAGGTAACGGAGCAAATTGCCAGTATGGGCACGAATATGCTTTTGGTGATCCCGGGCAAACGGCAGGGGCCGGGACAGTCGTCGAATTCCTCCCCTTTCGATATAGCCGATGCGGAAGCAATAGGCCGGGAGATCAGCCATATTGCTGCCGTCGCTCCTTCCTGCTCGCAGGCAGTGACAGCCGTTCTCGGCAATGAAAACTGGATGACGACGGCGACGGGAAGCACAAATGCGTTTTTCACGGTGCGAAACTGGCCGGTCGAGAACGGCCGCCAGTTCTTGGAGAGCGAACTCAAGACGGGTAAGGCGGTCTGCATTGTGGGCGCCACGGTAGTCAAAAAATTGTTCGGCAGCCAGGATCCGATCGGGAATAAAATCCGGCTGGGTAATGTCTCCTGCCAGGTGGTGGGGGTTTTGGAGGCCAAGGGACAATCGACCATGGGGTCCGATCAGGATGACATGGTGCTGCTGCCGCTGCGTACCGCCCAGCGGCGAATCACCGGCAAAAAAGATATTCCGCTGATCCAGATTTCGGTCCAGGACGGGTTCTCTACGGAGACGGTCCAGCAGGATATCGAAAAACTGATGCGCAAGCGGCGGCATATTGCGCAAAACGAAGATGACAATTTTAGCGTGCTGGACATGAAGGAACTGGCCAAGATGCTTACCGGGACGACGCAGATGATGACGGCCCTGCTCAGCGCAGTGGCGGCGGTGAGCCTGCTGGTTGGGGGGATCGGCATTATGAACATCATGCTGGTTTCCGTCACCGAACGCACGCGGGAGATCGGGATCCGGCTGGCCATCGGGGCGTTCGAGCGGGAGGTCCTGTTGCAGTTCCTGGTGGAGGCGGTGGTGCTTTCCTCCCTGGGCGGCATCATCGGCATCATCCTGGCCCTTGCCGCCTCCGTCTGGCTGTCCGGGGTCCTGCGCGTGCCCTTCATCTTCAACGGCA
>JAKJEP010000104.1:4003-4253 GCA_022705365.1 Planctomycetota bacterium
CCCCGCCGTCAAGGCGGCCCGGCTGGACCCGATTGAAGCCCTGCGGCATGAATAGCACCCCGGCCTAAAAACAGGAAGAAGATTGGCTTGTTTGTGTATAAACAGAAGTTTTGCATAATGGAGTAATAGGATCTGCCCTACCAATCATGATCTGACAAATCGTATAAGCGGTTCGTAATCATTTTGATCGGCGGCGATAAGGGCGTCTATATATTTTTCCCGGTCCATATCCGCAGCTTTTAGATTGGCG
>JAKJEP010000104.1:4263-9939 GCA_022705365.1 Planctomycetota bacterium
AGCAGAATGTCCGTCATTAACCGGGCATGCCGGCCGTTGCCGTTGGGGAACAAGTGGACCGATACCAGCCGATGGTGAAAACGGGCGGCGGTTTCATCTTCGGGAAAAATTTGGTTTTCCAGCCAGTACGCAACATCATCACATAATTTTTTGAGTTCGACGGAAATCAGATACCACGGAACTCCAATATTTTTATCGGTGCGTCGGAAGGTTCCGGCCCATTTCCAGACATTGCCAAACATTTTTTTATGCAGCCGTTTCATAAACGATTCGCTGAGAATGTTTTTCGGCGGATGTTTTTCCAGCCAGGCCAGGGCTTCATTGATGTTATCCTGTTCCCAGCGGTCCAGTTCGGACCGGGAGGTGATATGAGTAAGCAAAAGCCCTTCCGTTTCATTTCGATCGAGAGGGGTGGCGTGTTCGGGATATTCAGCGTCAACCATGATCTTCGTCCCATAATGATTTTGGCATTTCCGTTACAATTTCTGCAGTGAGATCTTGTAAAGCCTTTTCCTGTTCCTTTTTGCCAAGTTCCTGTTTTTCCAGCCGCATCGTCTGGTTCGTGCGAGCCATCCGGCGTTCTGCGACTTGTCTGGCCTGGTTTCGCACGGTTTGTTCCAGGCTGTTTCTGGGGATAAACCCGTAAACAAAATCGCAATGTAATGCTTCGGCCACTTTTTGAAGGGTTTCCAATTTGATTTTCCCGGTTTTTTCGTCGTGCTCGATCCGCGAGATCCGCTGCTTATTTACCTGTAACCGGCCGGCGAGCTGTCTGCCCGTCATACCGAGAGCATCGCGAACGGCGCGCACCCATCCCTTCGGCGGTGAACGAAACGCTTTTAAGGGTTCCAGCCGCTTTAAAGAAGCATCCAATTGCTGCCATACGAGAGTTTTATTTTGTGGTTTCATTTTGGGTACCTGATGGAATCCATAATTAAAATAGTAAAATAAGTCTATTTATATATAGACCATATCGTCATTTTTGTCTATATAATTATAGACTAAATATTTATTTTGTCTATTTATATATAGATTTTTTAGAATCAGGGTGCAATCATAATAGCCCTGCCATTCGGGGGGTAAATAACCTGTTCAGAAATCGACTTGCTGTGGGGGAGGGATTCCGTTATATTGGCCGGACCTGGATAGGTAATGGAAAAGGCGACGGTGCTCATCCGGGGGCCAGACGAGATCGCCGATGTAAATATTTATTTAGCAATAGGATATGGAAATGGCAGAAAAGTATGATTCGATTGTTATCGGTGCGGGACCTGGGGGATATGTCACGGCGCTGCGGCTGGCGGGCAAGAAGCAGAAGGTGGCGGTGGTGGAAGCGAAGGAGCTGGGCGGAACTTGCCTGAACCGGGGCTGCATACCGACTAAGACACTGCTGCATAGCAGCGAGATTGTGGCCAGTGTGAAGCATGGGAAGGAACACGGGATCACGGCGGAGAATCTGAAGGTGGATCTGGCGGCGATGATCCAGCGGAAGAATCAGGTGGTGGCCAAGTTGCGCGGGGGGGTGGCGGGGCTGCTGAAGGGGCGGAAAGTGGATGTGTATGCCGGGAAGGGGAAACTGCTGGATAAGAATAAGGTGGAAGTGAAGCTGAACGACGGTAAAACGGCGGTGCTGGAGACGAACAATATCATCATAGCCACGGGCAGTGCGGCCACGATGCCGGGATTTTTCCCGCAGGACCGCAGCAAGGTAATGACCAGCGATGAGATTCTGGACCTGGAGAAGCTGCCGGAGTCGCTGCTGATTGTCGGGGGCGGGTATATCGGCTGCGAATTCGCGACAGTGTTTGCGGAACTGGGGACGAAGGTCATCGTCGTGGAGATGCTGGACCGGCTGATTTCGATGGCGGACAAGGATTTGTCGGACGGACTGGCCAAGACCTTCAAGAAGATGGGGATCGAAGTATTGTGCGGGACGGCGGTAGAGAAGATGGAAGTTACCAAGTCCGGGGTGAAGACCACGGTGAAGGGCGGGCAGGTCTTCGACACCACGCTGGCGCTGGTGTGCACGGGGCGGCGGCCGATGAGTGAGGATTTGGGACTGGAGAAGGTGGGGGTAGTGATGGAGAAGGGATTTATCAAGATCGATGAGCAGTGCCGGACCAATATCCCCAATATATTTGCGATTGGGGATGTGACGGGCAAGGTGCAGTTGGCGCATGTGGCCTCGCGGCAGGGGGCGGTGGTGACCAATGTGCTGACCGGGACGGCGGACCGGGAGGATTATTCGATTGTGCCGACGGCGATTTATACGCACCCGGAGATCGGATCGGTCGGTCTGACGGAGCAGCAGGCCAAAGACAAGGGCATCAAGATTAAAACCGCTAAATTCCAGATGATGGCCAGCGGGATGGCGCTGGCGTATGGCGAGACCAGCGGGTTTGTCAAGCTGATCGCCAATGAAGAGGATGACATTATCGGGGCGCATCTGATGTGCCCGCATGCCTCGGATCTGGTACAGGAAATCGCCGTGCTGATGAAGGCCGAATGCACGCTGCACGAGCTGGCGGCGACGATCCACGGGCACCCGACCTTTGCCGAGAGTCTGGCGGAAGCGACCGAAATCCTGCTGGGCAATCCGCTGCACGGGCATTGATTTTAAATCATGAAAAGCAAGAAACCCGCTGTTCAGGCAAGCTGGGCAGCGGGTTTGTTATTGGGCTGAGGTCGGAAAGATTTTCGTACGATAACCTACAAGGGGCGATAATAGACCTGGGCGGCGTCAAGGCGTTTGAGATGCCCGGTCAAGCGGGACCGGAACGACTCCGGATTGCGATCCGGTTTGGATGACCAGAGGATCTCAGCCAGGGCGGCAGCCCGGGGCCAGGTCATGTATTGCAGGTGCCTGGTATCGGAGATAAACTCACCCCAGAGCTGACCCTGTCCGCCCAGAATATGGCGGGCCTGCTCGGCATTGAGTACGGAGGGAACCAGTTCAAACTGGAGGACCTTTTCGAGCGGCAAATCGCCGCCGATGGCCTTCGGCTCGGATTGGGGCGGTCCCTGATAGTAATCGAAGTAGGTATGCGAGGTGGGCGCCATAATCACATCGTGGCCGGCCTGCGCGGCGGTGATGCCGCCTTCCTGGCCCCGCCAGCTCATGACGGTGGCGCCGGGCGCCAGCCCGCCCTGCAGGATTTCATCCCAGCCGATCGTCCGCCGCCCATGCTGGGTGACGAAACTGTCCATCTGCCGCATAAACCAGCCATGTAGTTCCGTTTCATCCTTGAGACCAAGCTGCTGGATATTATCCTGCATCTCCGGGCTGTTTTTCCAGTGGATGATTTCGGCCTCATCGCCGCCGATGTGAATCCAGGGGCTGGGGAACAGCTCGAGCACTTCCAGCAAGACATCCTGCAGAAAGGAGATGGTCTGCGGACGGGCGGCCAGGAGCCGTTCTTTTGCCTTCCACCGCTGTTCCGGCGACAGGGAGGAGAGTTCTTTCGCATTCAGGCTTAGCTGGGGGTAGGACACAATTGCGGCTGTGCTATGGGCAGGCATCTCGATTTCCGGGACGATGAGGATATGCCGCTGGGCAGCATAGCGGACCAGGTCCCGGATTTCATCCTGAGTATAGAAACCGACGCAATGGGCCTGGTCGGGGGAAGGGGTATCCGACTGCAGCTCGGTCCAATCCATCCGCGACCCAACCCGGGTCAAGTCCGGATATTTTTTGATTTCGATCCGCCAGCCGGGTTCGTCCGTCAGGTGGAAATGGAGACGATTATACTTATGAAGGGCCATGATATCAATGTACCGTTTGACGTCCGGGACGGGGATGAAGTGGCGAGCCGGATCAAGCATGAGTCCGCGCCAGCCGAAGCGGGGGGCATCGACGATACTGACACATGGTACGGTCCATTGGATCTGTTCTACCGGTTGCAGGCTCAGGATGGCCGGCGGAAGAAGCTGGCGGAGGGTTTGGATACCGTAGAACAGGCCGGTGGGCTTGCGGGCCTGGATGCGGATGGATTGGGAGCTGACATCGAGCCGATATCCTTCTTCACCCAGGGATTCGGAAAGGGAATGTTCAAGGACCAGCGAGATGATGTCGGTATCATTCGAAGCTTGTTCCAAAAGTTTCAGACGAGCACCCATAGCCGGGGCCAGGGACTCAATCAGCAGGTCCGCTTGGAACCGCGCTTCCCCGGAGGCGGTAATCACGGTTTTGTCAGTGACCTGAAAATGGCCATCCTGAACGGCTATCTGGTCAGGCTGGGGAATGAGACAAGGAACGGATTGTGCCCCGCAGAGCGAGGCAATGCCGATGGTCATATTCATTATCAGAACACCAAATATAACATGCTTTCGAGAGATGATAGGTAATTCCTTTCAATCTTATGGTTCTATATCAACCCTTCTTTTTCGCGGCGTTGAGGGTGTTGAGCATGAGCATGGTAATGGTCATGGGGCCGACACCGCCGGGGACGGGAGTAATGGCGGAGGCCACTTCCTTGACGGCCTCGAAATCGACGTCGCCGACCAGAATACGTTTGCCCTCGCCGGTTCGGCCGATTTCGTTGACGCCCACGTCGATCACTACGGCGCCGGGTTTTACCATATCGGCGGTGACAGCTTTGGGTTTGCCGGCGGCGACAATCAGGATGTCGGCCCGGCGGGCGTGTTCGGCGATATTTTTCGTACGGGTGTGGCAGATAGTGACGGTGGCGTTGGCGCCGGGGGCTTTTTGCAGCAGGATATTAGCGATGGGTTTGCCGACGATATTGCTGCGGCCGATGACCACCACTTCCGCGCCTTCTGTTTTGACGCCGGAGCGGATCAGCATCTGCTGAATACCGTAGGGTGTGCAGGGCAGATAGGCCGGCTCGCCGATGACCATCCGGCCGACATTGACCGGGTGGAAGCCATCGACATCCTTATCGGGGTCAATGGCATACAGGACGCGGGTTTCGTTGATGTGTTTGGGCAGGGGAAGCTGGATGAGGATTCCGTGAATTTTCGGGTCCTGATTATATTGGCGAACCAGGGCCAGCAGCGTCTCTTCCGAAATGTCGGCGGGCTGGTTCTCCTGTACGGAATAATAGCCCAGCTCATGGGCGGTTTTCTGCTTGGCCCGGACATAACTTTGCGAAGCCGGATCCTCTCCAACGAGAATCGTGACCAGTCCGGGAGTCACCCCGCGAGCTTTTAATTTTTCGACATCCTGTTTGATTTCCTGGCGAATGGCAGCGGCGATTTCCGTACCTTTGATCAATGCAGCCGACATGTATGTACCTCCTAACTGCTTAAAAAATAAACCATTACAACAACCTTGCTGTACGGCAAAACAACAGGGAAATATCATACCCCAGCCGAAGAGATTTTAACAGCAGAAAACCCCATAAACCAGGGGGGAAGATCAGGAATTCGAGACGGCGACGCAATTTCGGCCGTTTTGCTTGGCCCGATAGAGGGCTTTATCCGCGTGATCCAGGAGCTGATGGGCGTTACGGCAATGGGTATGGAGCACGGATGCCAGACCGATACTCAGGTAAGGAATGATTTTATCGGAGGCGGAGGTTGAAATCTGAGTTTTCGGCAGGCAATGGACGGATTCCTGGGCAAAAATCCGGCAAATTCGTTCGGCAACATTTTGGGCATCTGGGAAGGAACAATCCGACAGGAGGAGAACAAATTCATCCCCTCCATAGCGGCTGG
>JAKJEP010000105.1 GCA_022705365.1 Planctomycetota bacterium
TATATGCCTGCGGAAGATAGCTCCTGCGGCCTCGAAGGCGGGTCAAAAATTCGCGCTGAAAACAGACAGTTGATGTTGGCGAAGGGGTAAAAGTACATAAGACATGTTGAACCATTGAGTTATCAATATATTTGTCAAAATCCCGTGAGAAATGCGGGTTAATCCTTCCCCCTAAAAATCGGAAAAAACATAAAAAATCTGTTGACCAGTATGTTAGATTATGTAATATTAATGATATATAAACATAAACAAACTTATTGGAGTGTTAAACATGAGTCTCAAAACCAGTAACGAAACGTGCCGGTCCTGGGCAAGTGCGGACTTGAACCAGGTACCGCATATAGTTGTAACTCCTCCCGGCCCTCAGAGCCGTTCGTATCACAGCCGCTGCACTAAATATTTTAAAGGTTTGAGCGGGCAGGTGAAGCTGTTTCCGGTAGTTTTTGCCTCCGGTAAGGGCTGTGTCCTGACGGATGTGGACGGCAACCAATACATCGATTTTTCTTCCGGGATCTATGTCACCACGCTGGGGCATTGCCATCCAAAAGTCACCGAAGCGGTCCAAAAATATGCCGGCCTGCTGATGAATTGCCATGATTTTACCACCCCGATTAAGACCCGGCTGATGGAAAAACTGACAGAAATTCTCCCCGGGGATTTGTCGGGATTCCAGTTGTACGATTCCGGCACGACCGCCGTGGAAGCGGGCCAGCGGGTGTGCCGGGCGGCTACCGGCCAGCATGAGATGATTTCCTGCTTCTACGATTTTCACGGCAAGACCTACGGCGGCGTCTCGCTGGGCCATATCCGTTCCAAGGTGTACGGGCCGACTCGTGCCCCCGGTTTTCATATGGTCCCCCACCCCAATCCCTACCGGCCGCACTGGACGAAGGCGGACGGCACGATCGATACGGACCGCTATATTGCCTTTTATGAGGAATATCTGGACCGGGGGACGGCTGGACAGGTGGCGGCTTTTGTGCTGGAGCCCATTCAGGGCTGGGGCGGGTCCGTCATTCCGCCGGATGACTTTTTCCCCAAACTGCGGAAATTATGCGACCGGAACAAGATTCTGCTGATGTGCGATGAAGTGCTGACCAGTATGGGCCGGACGGGGAAATGGCTCTGCTCGCAGCACTGGGACGTACTGCCGGATGTGGTCACGCTGGGCAAGGGGTTCGGCAACGGCTTTCCGGTCACCTGCGTGGCGGTACGGGAACCCTACAAAGAATCCTTTGAATCCATTTCCGCCTCCAGCAGTTACGGCGGTAACCCCATGGCCTGTGCCGCGGCCCTGGCCAGTATCGAGGCGATCGAAGAAGAAAACCTGCTGGAACGCTCTGTCCATTTGGGTGAAATTGCTCTTACACGTATGGAAAAGATGAAAAAGGAACATCCCATCGTCGGGGATGTACGGGCCAAGGGCTGCCTGATGGGAATCGAGCTGGTGAAGGACAAAGCCACCAAGGAACCGCTGAACAAAGCCGGCGAGCTGGTCTATCAGAAGGCGTTTCGCAAGGGGCTGGCCTGGATTCCCGCCGGGCACATCCTGCGGATGAGCCCGCCGATTGTCATGGAAGATGACATGCTGGGGAAGGGTCTGGATATGATTGACGAGGCCATCGGTGAAACCGAAAAGGAATTGGGATACGCTTAAAAGTTGGAGCCGGTATGAAAACCATACGTTTTGGAATCATCGGATGCGGGCTGATGGGGCGTGAATTTGCCAGCGCCGCCGCCCGCTGGTGCCATCTGCCGCAGATGGATATCCGGCCGGAGATTATTTCCGTTTGTGATACGAATGCCGAACTGCTGGCGTGGTACACCAATCATTTTCCTGCCATCAAGCAAGTCACAGACGATTATCGGTTACTGCTGGCCAATCCGGACATCGAAGCAGTCTATATAGCCATCCCGCATAATTTGCATGCCGAGTTTTACTGCGCCGCCATCGAGGCCGGCAAGCATCTGCTCGGCGAAAAACCCTTTGGCATCGACCAGCCGGCCAATGACCGGATCCTGCAGTGCATCCTCCAACATCCGCAGGTGTTTGCCCGCTGTTCTTCCGAATCGCCCTTTTTCCCGGCTATGCAGAAAATCGGGGGACTGATCGAAAAGCGGGCCTTCGGGCAGATTATCGAGGTGCATTCCGGGTTTTTGCACTCCAGCGATCTGGACGCCCAGAAACCAATCAACTGGAAACGGAAAATCGAATACAACGGTGAGTACGGCTGCATGGGGGACCTGGGCATGCATGCCTGCCATATGCCCTTTAAGGCCGGCTGGCTGCCGCAGAATGTATCGGCGCAGCTATGTAAAATTGTCCCGTCCCGTCCCGATGGCAAGGGCGGTATGGCCGAATGCCGGACCTGGGACAATGCCACGCTGTTATGCAAAACACTGGATACCGCCACTGGTCAGGCCTTTCCCATGACCATCAAGACGCACCGGATTGCGCCCGGGCATAAGAATACCTGGTATCTGGAGGTCTATGGCAGCCAGTCTTCCGCCCGCTGGTCGAGCAAGCAGGCCAACACGCTGGAAATCCTGGATTACCAACCAGGGGCAGAGCAGGCCTGGCAGGTCATGGATATGGGCCATGAGATGGCGTATAAATCCATTACCGGCGGGATTTTTGAGGTCGGCTTTTCCGATATCATTTTGCAGATGTGGGCGGCGTTTCTCTATGAAATGGTGCACGGCCAGCCCATCCGCAAATTTGCCGGCTGTGTGACCCCGGAGGAAACCGCCTGGTCGCATCGGTTATTCACTGCCGCCCTGGCCTCGCATGAACAGCAGGCCACCATGCCGGTTTGAATCCGGCGCTTTCTTTCCGCACTCTGCCGGCCCCGGAAGACGCAGGCGGACCATTCCTATTATGATGGATCAGATAGGGGATGGAACTCAAGAGATAACCGGGGGGATATAAAACTGGGCGATACCGGCATCCCGCCTGCCGCCAGACATCATCCTTTATCTATCCTTCCGAAACATTTTATTCGCAATTGGTTATGAGAAACCTGCATGTCTGTTTTCCTGGTTGGGGAGACAGGCAAACCACTGAATACCGTTAAAATAGATAAACGGTTGACAGGCAAGGGGCATTTATGAAAATTAGTTGACTTTTCCGGTGGGGATCGCCGGGGAATTCGGCTAAATGGGGGTATAATACACCGCGCCCGGCAGGACTCGAACCTGCAACCTTCGGATTCGAAGTCCGCGACTCTATCCAATTGAGCTACGGGCGCAACTTAATATATAACAATCACTTATATTGATTGAAGAAAATCCGTATGTTTCTAAAATACAAACTACGTTACAGCCAGATTCTGGTTTATCATTCATGATAGATTTCATGTCTGGTTGTAGGTATGGACAAAAACCATCCTAAAATCCAATTCTTAAAAACGAAAAACACGCTCAAGCAAATTTCCACTTACCCTACATTCGATGTTTCAATTTTGCAAGAAAATTAAGGGCAAGATGTTGGGAGCAGGGCGGCCGGATTAGTACCAGACATCATAGCTGTAATAGGAATCGGTGTAGTAATAATCGGTGTACCAGGGGTCGTAGTAGATATCGGTATAATAATAATCCGTGTAGTAATAGTCATCGTAGTATGAATCATAGTAGTCAACGTAGTAATAATCATCATAGTAATAATCAACATAGTAGTAGTCATCTGTGTAGTAATAGTAGTCGTCGTAGTAATAGTCGTCGTAGTAATACTCATCCACATAGACCACTTCGGTATAAACCGGCCAGTACCACACATCTTCCTCGATGATGTAAACGTCATAGCTAGGCGGGGTATAGGCGTCGAGGTAGATATGATCGATATCCCCATCGGTTTCAATAGTGGTATCCGAAATGTTGTAGGCCCAGATGGTGCCGATCCCTTCCGGACCGGCGAGGATTTCACTCTCTTCGATCCAGTTCCAGACATCCAGCCAATCCAGGAAACCCCCCGTCTCTACGATGGTGCCCGCCATCCCGCCGTCCACATAAATCTCCCAGATTGCCCATTGCCCGTAGATGTCCGCATCCAGCACATCCAGGCCGACCTCCAGCAGGTTCAGTTCTTCATTGGTGGCGATGGTGGAATTTTCCAGATACCCGTCGATGGTAATTTTTCCGATGGTTTCGCTGGCATCAATCAGCGAATTGGCGGCCACATCGCCCCAGACCTCCATTTTTTTCAATTCCCCGTCCACCAGCAGACGCGCATCGGTAACATGGCCTTCCACGGTTACTTTCTTGAGGTTGCCGTTGACCACCAGGTCCGCATAATCCAGGTTCCCCTCCAGGGTAAGCTGCTTCAGCCCGCTGTTGATATACCATTCTACCAGGCTGCCGTCCAGATTGGCGGTGCTGTAGAGGCTGATCTTCTCGACGGAATCCACCACCAGATTGCCCAGGTTGCCATCGACCTTAATCTGTTTGAGGTCTTCCCCGGCGGCGTCGATGGCCCCTATATCGACATAGCCGTCGCCGCCTGTCTTTTTCGAGGCGGTAATCGTCAGCTTGCTCTTGGCGTTGGTGCCCCAGACGGTAATCGATTCGATCTGCTGGCCATACCCGCTGTCAAAGGCGGCAATGTCCATATCGCCCCGCCCGGAAAGCTTCACGGTTACGCTATCCCCATCGATATCGACACCTTTCCATAAACCGGACAGCAGGTATCGCGGTTCCAGTGCTTCAACCTTCAGCGTATGATTTTTTCGAGCTTTCATGACTTTGCTCCTTTCTTATTCTATTGGACCCGCTCTCCGGTCGCCAGGTTAGAATAATCCTCTCCTGCCTGCCGCTTACCGATTCCCCTGCGAAAGCCCTGGTAAAATCCCCAAAACTTTTCACGGGTAACAATAACTTTTAAAATTATATTGTAAATACCTTTTGGTTAATCACTTATATCAAATATCATTTATGCGCCCCGGATAAAATTTCGGTGGTATTTTGCAATTCTCCACTAGAACTTTTTTTAAAATACCGGTAGTATGACCCTACAACTCGTTTATCGCTGTTTTAAGGGATGATTGGACCGAAAATCGGGTGTTGCTGGAAATAAATCCTGATGGTTTATAGAAAGTGGCTCAAAGGCGCACAGATTTTGGCGAAATTGAAGGAAGCGGATGTCTTGCTGGCCCAGGGACTGACCATGAAGGAAGTCTGCCGTAAACTTCACGTCCATCAATCCACGTATGAGCATTGGCGCAATAATTACCAGGGGATGGACCCTGAGGACATCGACCAGATCCGAAATCTGAAACACAAAAACCA
The DNA here is from genome assembly GCA_022705365.1 of Planctomycetota bacterium. Lineage (GTDB taxonomy): Bacteria > Planctomycetota > Phycisphaerae > Sedimentisphaerales > SM23-30 > JAKJEP01. The sequence continues at coordinate 5,281 of JAKJEP010000105.1, forward strand.
CCGCCTCCGCACGCAACTGTATGAGCGAGGCCGGACTTTGACTCTTATAAGCATTATTGTATATATCCTGGCGACGTTTGGCCTGGTTTATTGGCTGATGAGATAGATTAAAATGTACCGTTTACCGAAGCCAGCCGGCGACATCGGCGGCATGGTAGGTAATGAGCAAATCGGCCCCGGCCCGTTTGATGGAGGTCAGGATTTCCAGCACGGCCGCCTTTTCGTCTATCCAGCCGCTGGCGGCGGCCGCCTTGACCATGGCGTACTCCCCTGAAACATTGTACGCGGCGGTCGGCATCCCGAATGCCTCCTTCACTTGCGAAATAATATCCAGATACGCCAGCGCCGGCTTGATCATCACCAGATCCGCCCCCTCCTGAATGTCCAACTCCACCTCCCGCAGCGCCTCTTCGCGGTTGGCCGGGTCCATCTGATGGCTGCGGCGGTCGCCGAATTTCGGCGCGCCTTCCGCCGCCTCCCGGAACGGGCCGTAAAAACAGGAGGCATATTTCGCCGAGTAGGCCATAATGGGAATATGGGTAAAGCCGAACTCATCCAAAGCTTCGCGGATAGCCCCGACCGCTCCGTCAATCATGCCCGACGGCGCCACAATGTCCACGCCGGCCCGGGCATGGGAGGCCACCTGCAAGCGGAGATTTTCCAGCGTAGCGTCATGGTCCAGGACCATCTGGCCATCGCGTTCGGCCATTACGCCGCAATGGCCGTGATCGGTATATTCGCAAAAGCAAACATCCGAAATCACCATCATGTCCGGCAGAATCTTTTTGATCATCCGGGCGGCTTGCTGAATCACGCCGTAATCGTCGTCCCAGCTTTCCGTGCCGGCTGAATCCTTCCGCAGCGGAATCCCAAACAGCAGAACGGCCCGAATCCCCAGGTCCCAGAGTTTGCGAACCTGCTCCTTGAGCTGGTCCACCGAAAGCTGATACTGCCCCGGCATTGAGCGGATTTCCTTTTTCACGCCGTGGCCGTGATGGACAAACAGCGGGGCAATCAGGTCGCCGCGATCCACCGTGGTTTCCCGCACCATACTCCGCAGCGTTTCATTGGCCCGCAGCCGGCTCAGACGAATGGGTATATTTGCCATAGAGTTCTCCCGCTGGGATTATTTGATGGTTTTCGAGATTTCCTTAAACGAGGGATGCCGGCTGGACACCGTCATCTCCATAATGGCCGCCTCCACCGTGGTGGTGACTGCACCGGCCTGTCGCAGCCGTTCCAGGGCCAGATCGTTGTCCACTTTCCGCCGCGAGCCGACGGCATCCGCCGCAATAAAAACCTGAAAATCCTCCTGCAGCAGTTGCAGCGCGGTTTGCAGGACGCACACATGCGCCTCAATTCCCGCGATAATAATCTGCTTTCGGCCCGCCCGGCGAATCGCATCCTGACAGCCCAGCTCGTTCATCACACTGAAGGCGGTCTTTTCATAATAGCGGCTTTCTCCCAGGCTTTGCTGCAGCGGTTCCACCGTCCGCCCCAGCCCCTTGGGATACTGCTCCGTCACCACTATCAGCAGGCCCAGGATTTTCGCCGCCTGCACCATAATCTGGGTCCGCTGGATAATGGTTTCCAGATCCGGGATATGCGGGCGAAACGCCTCCTGGATATCGATTATTAGAAAAAGACTCTGATTGACATCTAAAAGCTTATTTACGGCCATGGTTCGCTCCTGTCTAAAATTCCATACTGCCGCCTTTATACCCGAATTCGACTTGCTGTTCAAGAAACGAATTTTTGAATGGAAAAACCGTTAAATAATTCTTGCATCATAACTTAGGAACAAATAGAATCCCTTCTATTGGTTGAGGCTTTTGTACCTGGAGAAATCAATGAGTAATCAGGAATATGTGCACGGCTATTCGGAACGGGAGGCACTGCGGCTTTTTGATCAGGCCAATACCCTGGTCGAGCTTCTGCATCAGGACACTCTTTACCCTCCGGGCAGTACCATCCTGGAAAGCGGCTGCGGGGTCGGAGCCCAGACCATTACCCTGGCCCGCCAGAACCCCGGCTGCCAGATTACCTCCATCGATATCTCCCCCGATTCCCTCGCCCAGGCCCAGCGGCTGATGCGTGAGAAACATATCACCAATGTCACCTTTCAGCAGGCCGACATCTTCAACCTGCCCTTCCCCGATGAAACTTTTGACCATATTTTTGTCTGTTTTGTTTTGGAGCATCTGCCCGATCCTGTGTCCGCCCTGCGGCATCTTCTGAAGGTCTTGAAAAAGGGCGGTTCCCTCACCGCCATCGAAGGGGATCATGGCTCCTGGTACTGTTATCCCCAGACCGCCGAGGCTACACTGGCGGTCGAGTGCCTGGTCAAAACACAGGCCTGCCTGAAGGGCAACTCCCTCATCGGCCGGGAACTCTATCCGCTGCTCACCCGCGCCGGGCTGAGCGGGGTTCGTGTTTCCCCCCGCATGGTCTATGTGGACTCCAGCAAGCCCGAATGGGTCGAAGGATTCTCCAGGAATACGTTCATCGCCATGGTGGAAGGCGTGCGCGAGCAGGCCCTGCGCTTCGGCTGGACCGACGAATCCACGTGGGAGAAAGGCATCCGGGACCTCTACCGCGCCACGGAAGCGGACGGTACCTTTTGCTATACCTTCTTCAAGGCTATTGGCTGGAAGTAAGTTTCCTAGAGTGATGTGGGATAGGATCTATGCTTTGTCAGGATCGGGCTCTGATTCGTCTTCCTCGTCCACTTCTTCCTCCTGGTCATACCCGGTTTCCTCGTCGGCTGAGTCTTCGCTATCGGCGTCCTGGTCCGAATCGGGATCGTCAGCGTCTTCCTGGAGGTCGGCATAGCCCTGGGCGGCGTCGAGTTCCATTTGCTTGCGGATGGCCTCGTATTCTTCCGGGGTGATGAGGACTTCACGGGCCTGGGAGCCTTTGTATTCGCCGACAATGCCGGCCAGGGCCATCTGGTCGATCAGGCGGGAGGCGCGAGAGTAACCGATGGTCAGGCGGCGCTGCAGAAGCGAGACGCTGCCGCGTTTGGTTTCCAGGATGACGCGCACGGCGGGATCGAAGAGTTCATCCTTTTCCATGTTGGCGGCATCCACCTGGTTGAGCTGGACCAGTTCAGGATGGTAGGACGGCTGGGATACTTCCTTCAGATAATTGACGATGCGATGGATTTCCTCATCGTCGAGGAAGGCCCCCTGGGCACGGATGAGTTCGCTGGTGCCGGGCTGTAGGAAGAGCATATCGCCCTGGCCGAGAAGGGCCTCGGCGCCGTTCTGGTCGAGAACGATGCGGCTGTCCATGCGGGCGGCGACGCGGAAGCTGATGCGGCTGGGCAGGTTGCTCTTGATCAGGCCGGTCACGACGGTGGCCTGGGGCCGCTGGGTGGCCAGCACGATATGGATGCCGACGGCCCGGCTCTTCTGGGCCAGGCGGATGATGTAGGCCTCGACCTCTTTAGCGGAAGTCATCATCAGGTCGGCCAGCTCGTCGATGACGATGACCAGGTAGGGCAGACGCAGGGGGATTTTGGCCTTTTCCTCTTCGTTGCTGGGGCAGAATCGTTCGATGATGTCTTCTTCGGTGAGCTTGTTGTAGTCGGCGATATTGCGGACCCGTGCCTCGGCCAGCAGGGCGTAGCGTTCGTCCATCTTGATGGTGAGCCATTCGAGAATCTGTTCGGCCCGTTTCATATCGGTGACAATGGGACACATCAGGTGGGCCAGGTCGCGGAACGAATTCATCTCGACCATTTTGGGGTCCACCAGAATCAGCTTGACCAGGTCAGGCCGCTGGGTGAGCAGGATGCTGACGATGATGCTGTTGATGCAGACGCTTTTGCCCGAACCGGTAGTGCCGGCTATGAGCAAATGGGGCATGGCTGTCAGGTCAACGACCAGCGGTTCGCCGGAGGCGTCTTTGCCCAGGAACAGGGGGATTTGCATTTTGGCCGATTTGGCGGCCGCCAGATGGATGAGTTCCTTGATGCGGACTTTTTCTTTTTCGCTGTTGGGTACTTCAATGCCGATGGTGTGCTTGCCGGGAATCGGCGCGACCACGCGGACGGCGGCCGCCCCCAGCGAGCGTGCCAGGTCGTTGGAGAGATTGGAAATCTGGGAGACCTTGATGCCGGGGGCAAGCTGCAGCTCGAACATGGTGATGACCGGTCCGGTCTCGGCTTCGACGACCGAGGCGTTGATGTTAAAATCCTTGAGGGTCTGCTCCAGGATGGCGCCTTTTTCGCGGATGACCTTTTCCTGCAGGGCGGAGTAGCCGTGCTGGGGGTCGGAGAGCAGGTCCAGCGGGGGATATTGGTAATTCTGGTAACTGACCTCACTGCCGGCGGCGGGGGCCGCTTCGGCTTTGGCGGCGGGGTCAGGTCGGCCGAGCATCTGGCTCAGAGCAGAGGTTACCGCCTGAACGGAGGAAGGACGCGGTTCCGCGGGTTTATTGATGGTCATCTGGAATTCCGCCGGTTTTTCGGCGGGGGGGGTATTCTGGGGTTTGGTTTCTTTAGGTGGTTTCTGGCTGGTGAAGAGGTTTTCGACATCGGGCTCTTCGTCCAGGTTATCATTCTTGGGGGCT
>JAKJEP010000106.1:0-4282 GCA_022705365.1 Planctomycetota bacterium
TCGCCATAGTCATCCTCTCCATGGGCATAGCCGATATTGGTGCCCAGCAGGCTTTGCGTGTCCTGATACGAACTGCTGTTCGGAATGCTGCCCTGGCCGAACATCGAAGTTCGCGGGTTGATCGGCAGATACGGATTCATCATGGCGGTCGTATTCTGGACATGATTGGCTCCGTAGGTGTGGGCCGCTTCGTGGGTAATCAGATTCGCCAGGTATTCGCTGTATTTCATCAGGTCGCCGTACGAGTACGTATAATAGATGTCCAGCTCCTCGCTGAAGGCGAAACCGTAGTTGGTGGCCCATTTATTGCCTACATCATATGTCGCGACCCCGATTACTCCGCTATCGGGCCGAAACCAACTATTGTCTCCGCCCACGTAAATGGTGGTGTATTCCCCGGATGACGGCTTGGTGGTGGTGACATTAATATTATAAGCGGCGTAATCTTCCTGAACAAAGCTCAGGATGTAATTGATCGATTCCTGCTCGCGCCCTCCCCAGCCGTAGTCACTTAAATCATAGGCGGGAATATCCACATAGCTGCTGCCCAGCCAGAAATCCCCGATCCGGCTGTTCACTCGTTCCCCATCGAAATCCAGATACAGGGTATAAGGACCGGTTGCCGTTTCCGGCTCCTCATAAAGATCGTTCGAAATAAAGCTTCCGTCTGCGGCGGTATCTCCAACCAGAGTATCTAACCCGCTGTAGTAATCGCTCAGAAGATCGTTTTCCATTTCTTCCAGCAGATCGTACACATTATTTTCATTGGCCAGTAAAGTGCTGGGCCCCACTTCATGGGCGGATAGATCCCAGAAAAACGGATCCGAAAAGAAAGGATCCGGGGCAGCATATCCTGATTGCATTGCGGATGCGTAGAGATTATCCCCCACCGATGCCGTTAGGTCCGTATTGACACTCAACAATACTCGTGGATCAAGGATTTCAAGGGTAAATTGACTGCCGCGTCGTTTTTGGCTTCTGAGCTGTTTGTTTTTCGTGCACCTGGATTGCATGAATTTTACCTCTAAACATAATTGTCCAGAGCGTCCGGAACAGCCGGCTTATCCTAGGGCCGGTGTTCGCATGCATCCATGTGCTACGCATTTGATTCTGCCTCAAATCAATACTCTATAATATTGCATAATAAACCAATAAAGAGCAAATCGGGAAACCGGAATATTTTCAATATTCTCAATTTGTTGTGATTTACTGTCCCATAACCGGCAGGAATAACCGGCAAAGTTTGCGGTTTTCCTACAAACGCTACAACTTAACAGACATGCCTTCCCTCAGGAGACAATGATTTCGGACAAAAGCCGTTTGGGGACATGGTGGACCTGATTCGGTTCCCGCCAGTATCGGATATTGCCATCCGGTCCCACTTCATCGAGCACCACAGTCTCGATCGGCTTGCCTAACGCCACGACCAGCAGAATTTCCAGGTGTTGGCCGATTTTTAGTTTTTCGCGCAGTCCTTGCTGGTTGATGGAACCGATCATACAGCCGCCCAGCCCTTTTTCCACTGCCCCCAGCAGGATACTTTGAGCAGTAATCCCGTGATCACACCCGAAATTCTTACTGATCCGGGTATCACCCAGAATAATGATATACCCGCCGGGCCGTTCTCCCTCCGCCGGGCCATCCCAGTCCGTCAGATACCGTGCCCAGGCCAGATTCGCAAAAATGGCCGCATTGTTCTCCGGTTGCCAGGACAGGTAATATTTCAGCGGCTGCAAATTGCCTGCCGAAGGGCACAGCCGGGCCAACTCCACCAGTTCTAGTAAGGTGGATTCCTCCAAGGCGTACCGCTGATCAAAGCGGCGATAACTGCGGTTCTTTTTTATCAGGTCATATATCATAAGGTTTCTCCTGAAACTGGTAAGTTATTACGTTGAATAGAATTAGCATTTCTGATACTATACATCCTGTACAAAATATTGCAAGGTTTTATCTGGTTATAGTTGGAGTTGGATGCAAATAACGGGTAACTGGGAGAATTCCCAATGCTTCAGGACCAACCGAAGAACAGTGTTCTTTCCAGGATCAAGAGTCATATTTCTGCCGGTCTGACTTCTCGGTATCTACAGGTTTATCTGGCTATTCTGGCGGTCTTGTTTACCCTGCCGTCTCTGAAAGTAGGTCTGGTGCTGGATGACTACTGGCATGCGGTCTATATGAAAAAGCTGCCGGGTGTTATTCCGATTCAGGATTCTACCCTGGATATGTTTCGTTTTATAGATGGCGATCCGCAGCGAATTGCCGAAGTCATAGACTATGGTTTTCTACCATGGTGGACCTATGAAAAAATTAAGGGTGCGTTCTGGCGGCCGCTCACCTGTATGACACACTGGCTGGATTATCAGCTTTGGCCCGATACCCCGGCCCTGATGCACGCCCAAAATATTTTCTGGTTTGCCGCTCTGATTATCGCGATTACCTTTTATTATCGTAGAATGATGGGGCTTATCTGGCTGGCCGGCTTAGCAGCCTTGCTCTATACCTTCGACGATGCTCACGGTATGCCGGTTGGATTCATTGCCAACCGCAATGCGATTATCGCCACATTTTGGGGGATTCTCACTTTGATTTCCCATGATCACTGGCGACGGAAGGGATGGTCAAAAGGGGCCATTATCAGCCCGATACTTCTTGCGATCAGTTTGCTATCGGCCGAAGCGGGAATTGGTACGTTTGCGTATTTGCTGGCTTATGCGATTTTTATGGAACGAACGGGTTGGCAAAAACGGTTAGTTACCTTAGTGCCGTATGTTATTGTGATTGTTATCTGGCGGATAGTCTGGACTCAGCTTGGCTATGGCATGGAGGGGATAGGAATATATGTCGATCCGCTCGATCAGCCGTTTGTCTTCTTGTTTTCAGTAGTAACAAAAGTACCGGTCTATCTTCTGGGACAATTAGCGTTACCCCCCGTTGACCTATTGCTCATACTTAACTCGAATAAATATCTTTTTATTATTTACCCTCTTGTGATCCTATTATTTATTTTTCTGTTTCCATTGTTGCGCAAGGATCGGCTGGCCCGATTCTGGGCTGCAGGTATGTTGCTGGCAACGATTCCGATTTGTGCGGCTATGTCTTCTGACCGGATGCTTTTCTTTGTGGGCATAGGAGCAATGGCCCTGCTGGCTCGCTTTCTGGTTTTTGTTTTTGAAAAGCCGTTTGTAATATCACAACATGTTTCAATTCGTATTTCATACAAAATCCTAGCCGTGTTATTCATTTTTATCCATCTGGTAATCGCCCCGTTCGGTTTAATGCTGCGTTCCGCCTATCCCCTTGGCCCACCGGAATATATCAATCAGTTTTTCGTACGAACACCGTTGGATGATTCCATAAACCAACAGGATTTAATTCTGGTCAATCCGCCGGTCCCTTTGATATGTTGCTATTCCCCTGCGATATGGGTTTTGCAGAATCAGCCAATTCCTCGTCATTTTCGAATGCTTTCGATAGGATGGTATCCAGTAACGCTTCATCGTGTGGATGATCGAACCATAACCATTCGTCCAAAGCGTGGTTTTCTGGTAGGTATGGCCCATGCCGATGCCCTTATGCGTGATAAGAACCATCCCATGACGGTTGGCCAGAAAATCCATCTTACCGGTATGACCGTTGAAGTAACCGAACTAACCTCCGACCAGCGGCCCGCCGAAGCTATCTTTCGTTTCGATGTCCCACTCGAAGACAAATCCCTCCGCTGGCTCTATTGGCACAATGGCCAGTTTGTTCCCTTTACGCTACCTGCCATTGGTCAGACCATCGTACTTACCACCATAACGAATGATTAATCTTTAAAAATAGGATGGTACTTCAAATAGCAAGGTATTCATACATTCCGGGCTTTATTCGTTGTAAAGTAATTTTCCTTCCCCAAATACCGATACCGGAAAACTGCTCAATTCAAACGGGTCGCCGTTCCAGCAGGTAAACGACGCCCATTTGCCTTTTTCCAGGCTGCCCAGGATGTGATCAATCCCCAGAATCCGGGCATTTTGGCCGGTGACAATCCCGATGGCCTGGGCCTTGGTCAGGCCGGCCCGCAGGAACCAGCGGGTTTGCAGAAACAACTGCCGGGAAAGGATCACCGGGTGATCCGTCATCAATCCGAATTCCACGCCGGATTGAATCAGGTGCTTGATATTGCGCCAGTTGTCATGTTTCAGTTCCACTTTATAGGCAAAACAATCGACCGGCCCGTAGGTAACGGCGATTTTGCGCCTTTTCAATTCGTCAAAGATTTCCCTCTGGTGCACATCGCCGG
>JAKJEP010000106.1:4292-9836 GCA_022705365.1 Planctomycetota bacterium
CATCCACCAGCCGCAGCAGGGTGGCTATGTCGTCGATTTTATGAACATGCACCCGCATCCGCTGTTTACCTGCCAGGATATCCCGCAATATGCTTTCTTCCGCGGTGAACTGGATCTCCTGCTTTTTACTGCCGCGAGCGCGCCGGTATTGTTCCATTTTTAACCGCACCTGGTCCAGCTTGGAACGCAGAATCCGGATGGCTCCCATGCGGGTGGTGGGCCGTTCCCCCTTCCAGTCGGTGGTGGACATCGGATTGTAACCCAGCGCGGCCTTGACTCCCGCCCGGCTGATGAGGGCGGTGTTGGAATTCGAAGCGTAGTGACGAATCACCGCTGAGAGGCCCCCGATGATGTTGCCGCTGCCCGGAACCACGCAGGAATATAGCACTCCCATTTCAATCGAATCGGCAAAGGCCGTATCATCCATCTGCACCGAGTCGAGCACATCCGAAAGAGACAGAACCGGGTCCATACGATCGTTGGTCTCTTCTTCCCGGCTCGGCTCGCCGCTGCGGCAGATGCCGATATGGCTGTGCGGGTCGATAAACGCCGGCGTAATCACCGCGCACTTTCCCAGGACCTTGCCGCGCGGGGTTGAGGAAATCCCGGCAATCTTATCCTTATCAAATACCACATACGCTTGGTTCTTTACGGATTTGCCCGTGTAGATCGTTTCGGCATATACTGAATTCATTTTTTGTTTCCTTGTTTGATAGCAACAGCCGGATATAGCATTTATGTAATCCTCGGGTCCTGTATTCCCGACATAATGCGGGTATTCTATCATTGCCCTTTGGAAATACAAGTGAAAAACAGACCCCACGCAGGAATGGCTTACCCCTTGGGAATATAAAAACTTTACCTTCGTTTGAGGATTGCCTGTGCCAGTTGACGCAGATGAGGAACTTCCATTTCATTTTTGGCCACGTCGTTCAGAAAACGGATAGTAGCAGGATCATCCAGGATTCGCCGTTGCCGTGCACTTTTGGACTCCCCCTCGCGCTGGCTGATGATTTCCGCCGGGTCGTCGCTGTCGTCCTTCGATCCGCCGATATCGCCCATGGATTCAAGGGCCTGGTTGAGGGTTCGGTTATACTGTTCAATTCCGATTCCCGGCGCAATATCCATCGGAAACTCGCGGACCTGGTCTATGGCGTAGTGATCTTTTTCATCCAGACCGATGGATCTGTCAAAATCGACGGTTAACGTGATGCCGTCAAAGGTTAGGGTGCCGCCGCCTTCGCTGACGGACATCTTCTCCAGAAAAGCTTCCCCCACGCGTTCGGCAAGGTACGTACCGATGCGGGCAAAATGGCGGTCGTAATTCTCATGCGTATTTCGCTTGATGGCGGTGGCAACATGCCGCCGGGAAGATAGAAGTGTATAGCAGGTATTGTAATCTTTCTGATAAAGTGCGGTGAAAAATTCGGTTGTTGCCTGCACGGGGTCGGACGGATACGGGTTGGCTTCGCCGACACTGCGGTAGATACGATTCACTCCCCAGTATCCTGCATACAGAATTCCCGCCAGAACCGCTATCACGAAAACGACTTTGAAGAATGGTTTCATATCGGGCAGGAGCGGTGCTCGGCTGGTTTCCCGGCGGGAAGGAGCCGGATCGGCATGTAACCGGCAGCCGCATTCACTGCAAGTCATAGGATTGCCGGTAATTACTTTACCGCATTGCGGACAAATCTGATGAAAAGAGTGAGTCATCCGATTCACCTCTGGTCAGTTCGAAGAGGCCATACCCATCGTTAGTACTATGGAATCTTCATTGGAAGCCCTACGCGGAATATATTCGGGCCGGAGTGAATCCATAGGGCGGAAATCCGAAGTGACCGGCACCGGTACCAGGATAGTGCGAAATTCCTGTAATTTGGCTCTCCGCTGATTGATGGGGGCATCCAGAGTCGGATAGTCTTTTAACTGCTTGTGCAATTGCGACAGCAGCTTGATTGCCTGCGGATTCTCCTTGCCGGTTTCCAGCGAAAGCAGTTTTTCCTGGCTTTCGATCAGCCGCAAGGCCACCTGAAGGCGGCGCTGGTCCCATTGACTTTTACTTTCGGGTGAGGGAAACTGTTGGATGGGTACAATCACTCCGGCCAGCAGCGTCCCTACTCCCATCAATTGTACGTCATCATTCAGGTCCAGTTGATCGCAAGTCTGCATTAAATGGGCCAGGCCGGCTGCCTGATCTAGTGCCAGCATTGCCGTATAGGTCTGGATGAGTGTATCGTATTGTCCTTTTCGTACGTAAATGCGGATCAGTTGCGAGAGGGCTTCCATTTCGTATTTCGGATCAACGGTTTGTCCTTCGTTGTTTTTCAACTGCCGGATTTTCTCCAGCATAACCAATATCAGTCGTTCATGCAGCGGCTGTACTTTTTCATTGGCATTTTGCAGATCGATGATCCATTGATAATATTCCTCCGGCTTGGAGTTATCCAGAATATGTAAAAAAGCATCCTGGATGGTGTCCATGGCGCTGGTATTGGTTTCTTTGGTTAACTGCTGGATCAAAACGGGGAGCAGATCTTTCCCTCCGTAATTGCGAATCGCTTCGATTACAGCAAAACGGACAGCCGCATCCGAATCGTCCAGCAATTTATTCTGCTCAATAAGGATCGCCAGCGATTGCGGGCCAAGCAAATTCGCGATGGCATAGACCGCCGAACTGCGAAGGGCGGGTTCTTTATCCTGCAAAGCCTGATGTAACAAGTCGTTAAAATATTGAGAAGCAGATTTTTTGTATTTTTCCTGCGATGAGATTTTCCGCATGGCTTCTACCAGCGATTGGCGGACCTTGACGGCTACATTTGGCTTTTGGTAACTTCCGGCCAGGGCCTGGGTAATTTGCAGTACCATCCCTTCCTGGAGGGGAGGGGACTGAGCCGCACACAGTTTTCCCAGCATTCTTGCTGCCTGCACCACCACGTCCGGTTCGGGTGAATCCAGCAGCTTCAATGCCTGCTCCGCAGCCGGAACATGGGAAAAAATACCCAGGGTTTCCAGCATGGCTGCCTGAGTTTGCGGATTCTCTTCCTTGGTCAATTGGATTAAAAGAGCCGGTGCCGTCAAAATGGCATTTTCTGCCAACAGCCCCAGCGCTGTGGCGGTTAGTTCTCTTACCTTGGGATTGGCATCCACAATAAATCCTGTCAGCAGCTCCAAAAGCGGCTGAACAATGGGGTCCGACTGCATGTTGGCGGCCTTACACCAGGTATTGGCACAAAGTAGAGCAGAAATTCGTAAAGATTCATCCGGCTGATCGATTAGGTATTTTTTCAATAACTCCAGCTTGGCCGGGGAGTCCGTCAGGCGGTTAAAATCTGCTAAAATCGCCTGCTGCTGCCATTTACGAAGGTTCTTGATTTCGGTGTCGGAGGCCTGAAGGGTTTGCTGCATTTTCAGAAGCTGTTTTTGTTTTAAAACCAGTTGCCAGCGAAGATACGAGGTATCATCCATTTTTTGGATTTGCGGCTGGTATTGATTGGTAAACTGTTCGGCGGTAACAGGTTTTGAGGCCCCCAGGATGGAAGCCAGCGATAGGGCGGCCCGGTTTTGGATTTGCGAATCCTTGTCGTTTAGCAAGGCACCCAAGGCTAAAACGGGTTCTTTTCCTGTCATGAGTTCCAGCGCAGAAATACCTGCCGAACGATAGGCTAGAGATTGGGTTTCATCCGCTACCAGAAGTCTCAATCGTTCCACGACCGGGTGGCTCTGGCAGGATGCTATGGCCTGAGCCGACCAGGACGAAAGTTCCGTATTTTCGGAGAAAAGGGTTTTAAAAAGTGGATCAATAAAAGATTCCGGTAAGACCTGGCTTCCATTCAGCGGCAAAATCTCCCCGCTGCGAGAAGCAATGGCCCGACAAATGAAAATCTTAGCGGAGGTGTTATTATTTTTATTCAGTATTTCTATTAATTTGGGGTGGGCCTGGCTGTCAGAAAGCAAAGCCCGAGCCTGGTTCAACCGCACAGAAGCTTCGGCCTGATCGGACATAAGGCCATCCAAAAGGGCCTGGATCGTTGGAGTTACAGCTTCTGCTGGTACATCGGTACTTGTTTGTGGTTGACTGCAGAGGGGTTGAATCCAGCAAAAAAACGCCAGCAGGGATTGTCCCAGCAACAGCAACCGGCTCTTCCTTGAGTGAATGGGTTGTTTTTTGGTCAACGGTATCAGGGTCTAATCTCCGTTCTTTCAGGCGCAGCGTATTGAATATATCCCATCGTCACACCCAAAGTCTTTATCATCCATGACTTATCAGCCCTGCAGGAGGAAGTATCAATCCATAAAACAACAATTTATACTACTTTGCTGGGGCTGTCAATCAAAACCTGGCATATTTTCGTGCATTCTTTCTTTAAATTATGTAACTGTCTATAAATATCGACTTTGATTAACTGGACAGGTTAGAAGTTTTGTGATAGTTTTTGCTTGTATATAATAATAATGCTACCTCAAGGAGAAAATCAGGTTATTGACTAATTTCATAAAAAAACGATATCGAACGGCCTTATGGCTGATTATAGCACTGGCGGCTATGCTGTTTCTGATTTATACCACTCCCAGAGAAGATTTTTTCAAAGCGGTTAAAAATATTCGGTGGGGATGGGCCATGGTAGCGTTATTGCCGCAACTCCTTGCTATTACATTAATTTCGATCCGGTGGGTATGGCTGCTGCGAGTCCATCGGGTGCAAATCAGTGTATTTCAGGCAGTTAAATTGACGTTTTTGGGTTTTTTCTACAACAATGTCATGCCGGGCGGTGTGGGCGGAGACCTGCTGAAGGGGTGGTTTATTACCCAGCATAGCGATCGAAATCGCCGTATAGAGGCGGCTGTGACGGTTTTTGTGGATCGTATGGTGGGTTTGATGGGGATGATACTGCTGGCGTTGTTTGCCAGTTATTTTGCCGGGCCGGAAATGTCGTATAATGGAATCCAGATACGGTGGATTGTCTGGCTGATTTTTGCGGGAACGAGCCTGGTGCTAGTTGTTTTTTTAAGCCATCGGATTCGCAAGATGCTGCTGTTGGGAAAATATCTGGAAAAATTTTCGTTTTTTCATCGTATTCAGCAGGTGGACGATGCGATTCAGATATATCGTAAGCATTTGCCGGTAATAGGTTTATCAGTTATATTAACCTGGGTGGTACAATCCCTTACGATTGTTTCGATCTGGATCCTGACCCGTGCGTTAGGTCTGAACCATGTGCAGTTTACGCAATGTCTGATCATAATGCCGATCGTCTGGCTGATTGGTGCGGCGATCCCGGTACCGGGGGGGTTGGGGATTATTGAAAATTCGGTGAAATACCTTTTTGCCGTGGTGATAGGTGCTGCAAATCCTGATGAGGCACAAGGTTATGCGGCGGCCCTGGCACTTTTGAACCGGGTATTGCTTCTTTATGTTTGTTCGCTGCCTGGGGCTTTGGTGCCGCTTTTTGGGGGGCATTTGCCTAAAACGACAGAATTGCAGGAGAAAATGATGCAGGACCAGGATCAGGATAGAATCGATGGAAAGTACTGAAATTATTG
>JAKJEP010000107.1 GCA_022705365.1 Planctomycetota bacterium
GGGCGGGGGGGTGATCCATTGTTTGGCGAGGGACCAGTGGATTTGCGCGGAGGGGGGCAGGATGCCGGGGCTGCTGCACCAGTATAACAGGAAGCAGGTCAGAAAGAGCCAGAAGCCGGGTTTCAATCTTTTGGTTTCTTGATCCATACTTTACCATTTTTCACTGTGAGACGCTGCTGGGCGAAGAGCTTGATAGCCTTGGGGTAGGCCAGGCATTCCTGTTCAAAGACCCGCTCGGCCAGGGTATCGGGATTATCGTCGTTGAGGACCGGACAGGTCCGCTGGAGGATGATGGGGCCGGAATCGTATTCGTTGGTGACGAAGTGAACGGTGCAGCCGCTTACTTTGCAGCCGACGGCCAGGACCGCTTCGTGGACATGGTGGCCCCACATGCCCTGGCCGCCGAAGGCCGGCAGGAGGGCGGGATGGATGTTCATAACCTTGTTTTCGAAGTGGGGGGGGATGGTCCAGAGGCACAGCCAGCCGCACTGGAGGACCAGGTCCACCCGGGCGGCATCGAGGAGGGTGACGATCTGCCGGCTGAAGTCGGAGAGGTCGGGGAAGTCCCGGGTACGGACGATGTGCGGCTCGAGGCCCAGCTCGCGGGCGCGATCGACGCCGGCGACGGTGGCACGGCTGCTGATGACGACGGCGATTTCGGCGGGGAGCTGGCGGAGGCGGATCTGATGGGCGATGTTGACCATCGTTCGGCCGCCGCCGGAAAGGAGGATGCCCAGTCGTAATTTATTTGCTGTATCCGTCATTCTGTTCCTTGCGATTGTTTGTTCGGATTCATTCAGCTTCTTGCATAAAAGAAAATTTCTTTGACTTTGGCGGCAATTTGTTCTTCGGTCCAGTCGGGATGCTGCATCCGCAGGCCGGCGGCCTTCAATGCGCGAGCCTCCCGGTCGAGGGCGAAGGAAATCTCCAGTTTGCGCTCCGGTGTCATCTTGCGATAAATTTCGCGGAGGATTTCCTCCGCTTTTTTCAGCGCCATTTCCTGTTCTTTATCGACCGGTTTTTCGTTCATGTTACGCTTTCGTTATGGTCAGCCGCAGCACGGCGGATTTGCCGAGAGTGACTTCCCGGACCTCGCCGTTGACGCCGCGGGTGAGCCGGCGGCCCAGGGTTTCGCGGGCGATATAGCCGCCGTACTCGGTGATGGCGGCGATGATGTCAGGGCTGTCGGATTCCCAGCCGATGGCAATGTGGTCCTGAATTTCCAGGCCGCTGTCCTTCCGCAACTGCTGGATGTGCCGGACGATGTCGCGGGCATAGCCTTCCCGCCGCAGCTCGTCGGTAATCAGGGTGTCCAGCCCGATGGAAAACGCCTGCCCGCTGGAAAATTCCATGTTCTCGACCTTCACCCGTTCCACAACGACATCGTCCGGAGTCAGTTCCCAGCGCTGCCCGTTATTTTCAACCGTAAAGTTCGTTTGATTGCGGACTGCCGCCGCGATTAAACCGGCATCATGCCGGCTTAATGCCTCGATTACCGCCTTCCGATCCTTGCCCACTTTCGGGCCTAGTGTCTTGTGGTTGGGTTTGATTTCGTATTTTTCATATTGGCTGATGTCGCCGATTTCCAGCTTTTTGATATTCAGTTCGTCGAGGATGTGGTCCTGGAATTTCTTGATTGCTCCGCCGGTCTGCTCATCGCTGGGCGATACGATAATCCGGCTGAGCGGCTGGCGGACGCGAATCTGTTTGGTCTCCCGCAGGCTCAGGGCGGCGGAGACGATATCGGAAACCAGGTCCATCTCCTCCGCCAGGCCTTCGGTGAAGAGGGCGGGGTCGAACTGGGGGTAAGTGGTATGGTGGACGCTTTCGGGGGCGGTGGAGTCGTGGCCGCGGACCAGGTTCTGGTACATCTCCTCGGTGATGAAGGGGCAGACGGGAGCCAGAATTTTGCACAGGTCCACCAGTACGCGGTACAGCGTCTGGTAGGCCGCCAGCTTGTCGGTGTCGGAGTCGCTTTTGGGACGCCAGTAGCGGCGCCGGTTGCGGCGCACGTACCAGTTGCTGAGGCGTTCGATGAAGTCATCCGCACACTGGACCAGGGCGGCGACGTTGAAATCGGCCAGCGATTCGTTGGCGGTACGGATGAGGACCTGCAATTTGCTCAGCAGCCAGCGATCGATGTCCTGCAACTGCTCATAGGGGACCGCCGGCCGCTGGGGGTCGAAGCCGTCCAGCCGGGCGTAGTTGACGAAGAAGCTATAGACGTTCCACCAGGTGCTGAAGACCCGCCGGCGCACCTGATCGCCGATGGTGTAGCCGAAGTTAAGGTTGTTGGTGGGATTGTGGTTGCAGTAAATCCAGCGCATGACGTCCGCGCCCATCTTCTCGGCGGCCTCGTCGAACCAGATGGCGTTGCCGGTCGATTTGTGCATCTCCTGGCCGTTCTCATCCCGTACCAGGGCGTGGCCCAGCAGGGTCTTGAACGGCCGCTGGTTCTCCATCATGGTGCTCATGGACAGCAGGGCATAGAACCAGTTGCGGAACTGGCCGGGAAAACACTCCAGCACCAGGTCGGCCGGAATCCACTTCTGCCAGTACTCCTTATCGGTGTTATACTTCACGGTCGAATAGGGCACGATCCCGGCGTCCAGCCACGGATTGCCCACGTCGGGAATCCGTTTGGCCAGCCCGCCGCATTTTTCACATTTAATGCGGATGGCATCTACCCAGGGGCGGTGCGGCGACTGGCCCTCGAATTTGTCCCAGCCCTCGACGGCCCGCTCTTTCAGTTCGTCATAACCGCCGATGACGTCGAACCAGCCGCACTCGCACTCGAAGATCGGCAGCGCCAGCCCCCAGAACCGTTTCTTGCTGATCATCCAGTCGTGCATGTTCTCCAGCCAGTTCAGCTCCTGATCCTGTCCCCACTCCGGAATCCAGCGGATCTGCTTGACGACCTCCATGATCTCACTCCGCCAGGACATGTTGATATACCATTCATCCACCGATCGGAACAAAAGCGGCGCCCCGCACCGCCAGCAGTGCGGGTAATCGTGCTTGAATTTTTCCTTTTTATAATAGACATTTTTCTGCCGCAGGTTTTCCAGCACCTCATCGGCCACCTGCGAGGCGGGCTTACCCGTCAGAAAGCCGTAGCCATTTACATACACGCCGCTCTCGTTGATCGGCATGAGGATCGGCAGTTTCTCTTCCTTGCCCAGGTCGAAGTCTTCCTTGCCGCAGCCCGGGGCGATATGCACGATCCCGGTTCCGTCGCTGTCGGAGACTTCCTCCCAGGCGATAATGCGATGGGTATAGTTCGCGTCGCGGAAGGTACTCTTGACTTTGTCCAGTTCATCGAACGGCCCGGCATATTCCCAGCCGACCATTTCCGCTCCCTTGATCGTGCCCTCGACGGTGAATTCGCCCTTCTCCTTCATAATGCCGGTCAGCGTCTGGGCCACGTAATACAGATTGCCGTTCTGGCGGGCTTTGGCGTAGTTCAGTTCCGGATTGACCGCCGCCGCCACATTGGCCGCCAGCGTCCAGGGCGTGGTCGTCCAGACCAGCAGGTATTCCCGCTGCCGGCCCACCAGCGGAAACTGCACGAACACGGCGGTATCTTCGACGTTCTTATACCCTTCCCGCCGCTCCTGTTCGGAGATGCCGGTCTCGCAGCGGGGACACCAGGGCATGGCGTCCAGCCCCTTGTAGATCAGCCCCTTCTGGTGGCACTTTTTGAGGAACGACCAGATGGTGTAGTTGTTCTCGTCGCTCATGGTGTAATAGCTGTTGTCCCAGTCCATCCAGTAGCCTAGCCGGACCGACTGCTCGGACTGCACCTTCGAGTACTTGCGGACGCGGTTCTTGCAGCGGTTGATGAAGTCCTCCAGCCCCGCCCGCTCGATATCCGCCTTGGTCTCGTAGCCCATCTCCTTCTCGACCTCGACCTCGACCCACAGGCCCTGGCAGTCGAAGCCGTTCTGATACCGCAGCTCATGCCCCAGCATCGCGTGGTACCGCTGGTAGCAGTCCTTCAGCGTTCGACCCCAGGCGTGATGGACGCCCATCGGGTTGTTGGCTGTGATGGGGCCGTCGAGAAACGACCACGGCTTCTTCCCGGCGTTCTGCCGCCGCAGCTTGTTAAAGGCGTCCGTTTCCCGCCACCAGCCCAAAATCCGGTGCTCCAGCTCAATATGCTCGCAGGTTGAATTGACCTGTTTAAACATCCAATTACTCCGTCTGTCCTCTATAAATCAATATATATCAATCACTTACCATACCGCCCCCACCCGCACGGCTTCCATCCAATAATCCCGTATTATGCCCGGAACCGGCTGGCATTGCAAGGGTTTAGGGGAAAAATGGTTTTTTGGCAAGCGTCGGTAGTTTGGATTCGTAACGGGTAAAAAATGCCCCACCGCCTCAGGGTGCCGGTGGATTGGCCGTTTAATCGGAATCATCGGCTCGGAGAGCATGGAACACCGGTTTCCCCCCGTGGCTGACGCGGGACGCAGGAACCGACGGAAAAGGGGGGGTACTGCTTTGGGAAATAAAAAGGAGAATTATACTGGTGAGGAAGGAAGGGATGTTGTATTATAACATGCAACATCCGGGATTGGGATCCCTGCAAAGGGGTTCCGTAACGTAGATTCAATTTTGAGGTTTTAAAGGCAAATGTATTACGATTTGGATTCGCTTGAGAAATTAAGTAATGAATTGGGTTTCGAAGCATCCCGAATATCGCCGGATACTCTGGAAATCTCTGTCAAGGATAACGTTATCCTGGTTTTCATGAATCTCTTTGATGAAAAAGATACCTTGATTGGATTTAAAGGGACGCCGTGGCATGCACACGGTAAAGTAATGTTAATGCGTGATGAAGGATCGTATGTTACCCTTGACGAAAAGGATGTACTTCAAGGTATCAAGACAGGTGATATTCTTATCGTCGAGCAATACCGTGATAATATACTTGCGGACCGGTGGCTGACCCATCAGGAAGAAAAAATGGATGTGCGTTTTACACAGCCGGGTGAGGAAATACGAATTTGCAAAGGCAAATATTCGAGGGAAAAGGAATGAATAGGTCAAAGAGTAAAAAGCGTATCATTGTAGTTGTTATTACGGGACTGGTATTGATTATTGTGTCGGCAGCGTTATTCTATTTAAGGGGCGGGATTATGGTTATTATACATAATGTTGGGACAGAGCCTTTGCAGGCGGTTGTTGTTCATGTTACCGGCAATTCCTACCCGCAAGGCGATATTGCCGCCGGAGCAACTAAGCGTGTTAAGGTTCAGGCTCAGGGAGAAAGCCATATTGAGTTGACGTATGGTGAAGGGAAGCATCTGGTGGTAGATTGTTATTTCGAGGGGGGTAACAAGGGTAAGATAACGGCAGAAGTAACATCCCATGAAGTGATACGGGTCGAACAAGATATTCACGTTGGTTTTTTTTAGTGGTCCAGCCATATCAGGGTGGGACTAGCCCAACCGGGATTTTGTAATATTGAACATATTAACTACGAAAGGAGCGTACCTATGGGATGGGGACGGACACTTTTGCTGGGGGATATCGGCAACCGGCTCGACATCGAGGACACGGAGCGGGATATCGAAGATCTAAAGGATAAGATATTCAGTATGGCCGAAGCGGATCTCTCCCAGGGCCAGAAACTGGACACGCTCGTGCGGGAAAACGCGGAATTGAAGCTGTATCTGGCTTCGGTGATCCGGCTTTTGTTGGCCAAGGGACAAATTACCAGACCGGAACTCGAAGCCATGGTATCCGCCATCGACCGCGAGGACGGCCAGGCCGACGGCCAATACGATGGTAAAATTCACTGACCATCGGATAGCTGGGCAGGTGATAATTAAAAAGGACTTCGATACAATGATGAAAACATTGGCGTCTTTGCGCTTTTGCGGGATTTTTACGGATTGATTGCCCGCCAAGGCGCCAAGGCGCAAAGAAAGAGAATTTACAAGGTAAGGATATGTAGGGCATGTGTAAAAGAATTTTATATTTATTGGTGATATCGGCTTTAATCCTGACAGGTTGTACCTCACCGGGTATTTCCATATATGATACGGAGGTATTCAAGGAATCGCCGAAAATTGTAATGAAGAATGACATATATTATGTCAGGTATCGATATAGTGAAGGGGCTTTTGCATTATTAACATCATCAAAAATCAAAGATGATAAACTAATTTTTTATCTGGAATGTACAACCAGTTCCGGATATCCAAACGGCCGATTAGGGTTTGAGAAAATAATGGATAGAAAGAGGATAAATCTGATCAAAAGAAAATCAGTTTTTTGGCAAGAACCAGATGGTAAGCTTATTCCATTAGAAATCGAACCTTTAGAAGAATGTATCGATGATATATATTATGTTACAAAACATAGACCTTAAACACTTGATGGCTAATTGGGTGGGGTGTGCAACTGGTCGCCTACGAGGTCATGTTTTCCAATGATTTAAACCTTATCCCAAAAACCGTGACGTCTTGGTATCTTTGCGGGATTTTTACGGATTGATTGCCCGCCCAAGCACTAAGAGCGGATACAAATCACGAAGTAAATGAAATTTTCTATTTGCCAAGCAGAGAATGTGATGGATACAGGTACAATCATATCAATAGTAAGTATCGCGGTAGTGATATTTTCCGTACTAGCCATCACAGTTATAATCCACATTGCCAGGAAGGATTTTTTTCATAAACATATAGAAAAATTGAAAGCGGAAGGCAAATTGGAGACTTGTCTTGAAAAACCTGAAAACGGCACAATAACTGTTGCAGAGGAGGGAATGCGTGTATCTATACCAAGAAAAAAAGAGGAAGAAGTCAAAGAAATAAAATGGGACGAAATTGATGAAATAATCGCTTACAAAAAAGATTTATTTGCAGTTGATCTTATCTGTTGGCAATTTTGTAGATTAGCAGATGAATATGTCGTTGAAATAAATGAAGAAATGGTTGGGTATAAAGTTTTACTTAAAACTCTTGAGAATAAGTTTGGTATAAAGGAAGAAGACTGGTTCAGAAAAGTTGCGATTCCGCCATTTGCGCCAAACGTTACATCGGTATGGAAAAAAAGATGCCAGAACGAGCATAAGTGTTTCCCAATGTGAATAACTTTGCGCCTATGCGGGATTTTTACGGATTTATGGGCCGTCAGGGTAATGGCTGATTTGGGCGGGTGGTATATGGCGGCCTGGCGATGGGGGTATCAGGGGATGTTTTGAATCGTTTGCAGATTTCCGTCGCGGGCGGCGGCCAGGATTCGACCCATATATGGGTCTATTTTTTCGGGGGTCAGTGGTACGGGCATATTTTCCAGCTTCATTTTTAGCTGGGGGTTCCGGGCGGCAGTCAAG
This sequence comes from Planctomycetota bacterium, assembly GCA_022705365.1. Lineage (GTDB taxonomy): Bacteria > Planctomycetota > Phycisphaerae > Sedimentisphaerales > SM23-30 > JAKJEP01. The sequence goes on from JAKJEP010000107.1 coordinate 7,349, forward strand.
GCCCGCTGGATGTGGTCCGGGGTGAATCCCGGCACGTCGGCCAGGCGGGTGGGAAACCTGATCCGGCGGGCAAAGGCAAACATTGCTTCAGCCACAGCCATACCCAGGTTGCGGCCGGCAAGGCGGGAAGGGTCCTGCGAGAGACAGCCGGCCTGATGGTATAGCCGGCCGATTGTGCGCAGGGGTGTTTCGATGGCGGGGGCGAAAAAGACGGTGTAATAGGGATTCATAATCGCACAGGCCCGGCCGTGCGGGAGAATATCCACCAGCGAAAAACTGGTCAGATGGCCGCCGCTGGTACCACCGAGCATGATGGCATAACCTCCCAGGTCTGTCGCCAGGCACAGGGCCTCCCGGCCGGCGGGATCGCCGGGATTTTGCAGTACCCGCGGCAGATAATGCAGCACCAGGCGGAGGGCGGTTACGGTGATTTCTTCGATTCGTTCATAACCGGCCTTGCCGGAGGCGCCGTAGAGCACCTCGACACAATGGGCGATGCCGTCCATCGCGCCGTCCGCGGTCAAGGCGGGGGGGGCGGTATGGGTAAGCTGATAATCAAACAGGGGATAGGCCGGCACGATTGCCTCGTCCACGATCAGTTTTTTCTGGCCGGTGGCGCGGTCGGTGATGTTGGAATAGCGGGTTAGGTGGGCGGCGGAGCCGGCGGCCGTTTGGATGGCCATATGGGGCAGGAGCCGGCGGCCGGTTTTTTGCAGGGCTTCGGTTACTTTGCCGGCGCCGAAATAGGACTCCGTATCGCCGCCCAGGGTGTGCAGGACGAGGGCGGCCTTGACGGCGTCGATGGTGCTGCCGCCGCCGAAGCTGATGACAAGCTGCGGATGGTGCTGCTGGAGTTCCCGGTGGATGCGAAAGACATCCTCACGCGGGGCGTTCGGCTGGGCGCCCCGGATGTGGGCTTTCAGTTCCACGCCGGAATTTTGCAGGGACTGCCGGATTGCCGACAGGTATGGTTCGATGCCGGAGAAGCCGGAAGAAACGAGAAGGGCGTTTTTCCCGGACTTGGCGGCGATGGGGCCGGTCTGGGATAAAATCCCACGGCCGAACCAATAGTTCTCCCCCTTGAATTGTTTGAGCAAACGTTTTGCCGTTTCAAAATCTGGCATGGCGGCTGGACCTTCAAAATTTGTCATGATTTCACCTGGACCAGTTGATATTGGCGGCTGCCGAGGCCGATTTTTTCGGCGTGGGCGAGCTGGGCGGTATAATCAATCGAGGGGTGTAATTTCTGGAAATAATCTTTGCCGGTGGCCTGTTTCACCAGATCCGCGCTAGCCTGATCGACGGCTACCGGGTCCCGGCCGGCCAGAATACCGATATCGTCGAAGATTCGCTTCAGGGGTGTTTCTTTGCCGCCCATGCAGTCGCAGTCGGCGGTAACCTGGACCAGGAAGTTAAAGTAGCAAACCCGGCCTTCCAGGACCTGGTGCAGGGCCAGGCAGTGTTCGGCTATTTTTTCCTGGAGGACCTGGGTGGCCTGGTCCCACTTGAAGCCGATGGCGCCGACGGGACAGACCGCATGGCACTGGCCGCAGGCGATGCACAGCTTTTCGTTGATGACGGCCGATTTTTTTACGGTGATGGCGTCGCGCGGGCACCACCGGGCACAATGGCCGCAGGCGGTGCAGACGGAAGCCTTGACCAGGGGGGTGGACTGAAAATGCTGGTTGAGTTTGCCGGCCCGGCTGGCCAGGCCCATGCCGACATTTTTGATGGCCGCGCCGAAACCGCAGGCGACGTGGCCGGTGACATGGGTAAGGATGATGGCGGCATGGCTTTGACAGGCGGCGGAGGCCAGCGGGACCTGCTGATAATGCTTGCCCCGGATGGGGACCATGACCTGGTCCACGCCGATCAGGCCGTCGGCACTGATAACCGGACAGCCCACCTGGTCGATGGTGAAGCCGTGTGCCTGGCAGAGCATCAGGTGATCGACGGCGTTGGAACGCTGGCCGCGGTAGAGGGTGCAGGTGTCGGTCAGGAAGGGCTTGGCGCCTTTTTTCTTTACGGCGGCAGCAAAGGCGGCGGCAATGACGGGGGGGAGGAATCCGTGGGTTCCTTTTTCACCAAAATGCTGTTTGATAGCCACGAAACGGTCAGAGGCCAGATGATTAGCGAATTTTCCTTTGCGATACAGCACCATCGCCTGATTGGCCCAATCGGCGGCGGTATCTCGGGAGCTTGTCTCAATAAAATATACGTTGTTAGTGGAATTCTCTTTTTTGGGTGCCATCTGAGTTTTACTCCGGTTTATGGATTCATTATCGCATTCTTATTAAGGTATTATAGGGGATTGGTTGGAAAACGGGAAGTCTGTTTGGTATTTTTCAGGGCTAGCCCGCATTTCTCATGGACTTTCGATTATCAGCGGTCTTTTTGCCCGCCTTCTTCGTTCTCGTCGCTATCTGTCCTCAACATATATACTTATATGCCTGCGGAAG
>JAKJEP010000108.1 GCA_022705365.1 Planctomycetota bacterium
CGGCAGGTTATCGTGAATTCGAACGTTGTCACAGAAGCTGTACCCGCTGCCGAGCCTGAGCGAGTCTATGAATCTGATTTGCAGAAGTACAAAGAGGATATTCTCTATGGGAACGATGAGGTCCGCCGGGAAGCCGCCATTCAACTGGCTGCTTATCAGGATGCACCCACCGTGGCCGTACTTCTCGACACCCTGATCAACGACGCCAGTAGTACCGTCCGGGCGGCTGCGGCCGCCAGTCTCGGCACGGTTGGCGATCCGACCGCCTATGAAGCTTTACGGCGCAGTGCCCAGTTTGAACAAGATGACAGCGTCAAAGTGGCCGCCACGAACGCCGCTGAACAGATCAAGGCTAAAAACAACGCCGAGGACCTTTATGTCAGTTCCTCAATGCCTCCTATGAACGCCGGCAGTGAAAAACTCGGCAAGTATCTGATGAATCTGCGTTACGGAACCGTCGATGAGCGTCGGGACGCCGCCGACGATCTGGATAGCCAGCCGGGTACCCAGGCCGTTGCCGCCCTGATCAATGCCCTGCTCAACGACAATGACGATGAGGTTCGCGAAAACGCCGCTGAATCGTTAGGCAAAATTGGCGACCGTATGGCGATTGATTTTCTGGCGTGGAGCGTTGCATTCGACGGGCAGAGTTCTGTCCAGCGTAGGGCTGATAAAGCCATCGAAAAAATTAAAAACACGATTCAATAATATCACGCAGTCCCCCAGCGTTTCAGAGAGGGCGTAAAAAAAACACGCCCTCTTTTCTTCTTCCCTACTCGCCAGGGGAATCTTCTTATTACTCTGTCTTATTTCCTGGTGTTTCCGGCTGGCGGTACGCCCCATGATTAAAAGCATTGCTTGAGTCATTGACATTTGTTCCACAACCTATAGAATACAAAAGGTAGAGTGCAATGGTAAAACCTAAATAGCGTAAGGAGAAAGGTATGCGTAGACTATTTTATTACGCGATCTTCATTGTGGGTATTTTTTGGATAGCCGGGTGCTTCAACCTGCAGCTGGATAAACCGCTAGTGGATCTAGGACAGGATGAAAACAGCACTTCCTCCACTACCACCGATTCGGCTCCGGATGAACCGGATGAGGAAGAGGAAGATGACTAATAGTGAAAAGAAGTTCGAGAAGAAAAATAAAAGATTTCTACTATCCACTTTACATGATGTTAAGAGCAAAGCTCCGGAGCTCAGAAATCCAAATTGGCTGATTATCGTTTGAATGTACCGTAGGCCGGAGAGGTTTGTCCAGTTGTCCCGCTCCAGCTCACTTCACACTGTTGGTACAGATCGGGATTACCCGGATGAGACGGAATCGCGGCGGAGGGTTCGCTATTTTTCACCGGCCAGTACCTCCGCGATATTATAGGCATGGTCCTTGATCCGGCGGTAGGAGTTGAGCATATCCACATAGTAGAGGCTCTTGATGGGGGAAACGCTGCCGCCTTCCATCCGGGCCAGGTGCCGGGAGCGGTTTTCCTTCATTCGGCGGGTAATCGCCTGGGCGTCAATCTGGGCCTTCATCAGGATTTTTTCGTCATCGTTCTGCACCGATTCGTTGATGAACCGGATATACCCGGCCACCCGGTCATGCAGGGCCAGCAGGTCCTGCAAGCCGTCCGGGGAGATGCCCAGGCCGGCCTTGTCCAGTTTGATCTTCAGCTTGAGGATATTGGTGATATAATCGCTGATGGATTCGTATTCATCGGCCATCCGCAACTGGTTCCGTCCCTGATTCATTAACTCATGGGTAATGGTTCCGGAAATAATCGTGCTGATAAATTCGACGATTTCCTTCTGGATGACATCCAGATCCGTCTCGCTTTTAAACAGGATTTCCTGCTGTTGTTCGGCGGAGCCTTTGCCGCTGAGCAGGTCGCGAAAGATGCTGAGCATATTGGCAACGGTGCTGCTCATGCGCAGGATTTCCTTTTGGGACTGCTGGATGCCGATGGCCGGCGCATCCAGCATCCGGACATCCAATATGGTCAGGTGCGGAACCCGGATCTGTTTTTCCGGCGCGATTTTCATCAGAAATCTGGCCATCAGCGTGGTGAAAGGAAGGAAAAGGATTACATTTAAAAGATTAAAACCGCTATGGGTGGCGGCAATGGCTTTCAGGGTATGAGGATAGGTGACGGCCGTTTCCGTGTAAACAGCCGTCTGGGGATCAATGCCGACAAACCAGACTACGCCCTTCATATACCATGGAAAAACGGCAATCACCCAGATTACACCCAGGATATTCAAGAGGGTGTGGGCATAGGCAGCCCGCTTGGCATTGGTCGAAGCCCCCAGGGAAGCCAGCAGGGCCGTAATGGTCGTGCCGACATTCTGTCCCAGGATGAGAGCGCCGGCGGTCAGATAATCAATAATCCCGGTAGAGGCTAGTCCCATGGTAATGCCAACGGTCGCGGAAGAGGATTGAACAATCGCCGTAATTACCGTACCCACCAGCACGCATTTAATGATCCCTTCCAACGTATCCGGCGTAAATCGTGAAAACCAGGCCAGCACTTCCGGGATGTCACGCAGCGGCGAAAAACCTCTGGCCATCAGTTCCAGGCCGAAAAACACCATCCCCAGTCCCAGGAAAGCGGTGGCAATGTAGCGCAGCCGCTCGCGTTTGGTGAACAGAAAAAACAGCGCCGAAAGTCCCAGCAGCGGCAGACCGTATTTACTAACATTCAAGACCAGAATCCAGGCGGTGATGGTAGTACCGATGTTGGCCCCTAAAATTACCCCGATGGCCTGCGCCAACGTCATCAGTTCCGCGTTGACCATTCCGACGACCATGACGGTGGTAACCGAACTGGATTGGATGATACTGGTGATGAGGGCGCCGACACCGCAGGCAACAAAACGATTTCCGGTTATGGCGTTAATCAGCTTCCGCATCCGGCTGCCAGCCACGGCCTGCATCCCCTCAGACATGTTTTTCATCCCCAGCAGAAATATGCCCAATCCCCCCAGTACATCAAAGGCCATTCTGGCGATTAGATGGGATTCCATTCATTCTCCATAAACACTTATCAAACAGTCACCTAGCGACGACAGCGGGCGGTGCATCTCGGACTGCACCTTTGGGAAGGTGCATAGTAGTAGAGATTCGGCGTAAAAGCAATCCCTACTTTGGCCCAAAATAATAAAAACTGGAACCAGAAAGAAACTATATTTCGGGAATCTGGCCGTTCTCGCCGAAAGCGGCCCGGCTTGCCTGATTTTCAACGACCTCTGTGCAATTCCTTCTCAATGCGATTTTGCAGAATTGCATAGGGCATACAGTTTTTCCGCGATGGCAAGGTAAAGGACACCATTGGCGGCGACGGGGGTACTGGTAATTTCGCTATCCATTTTGCAGGAAAAGATAAGATTTTTCTCGCGGGCGGCGGCGAAGATGGATAATTCCCGGCGGCGGTTGCCGATATAGAGCTTGCCGTCGGCGACCAGGGGCGAGGCCCAGATTTCGCCGCTGGTTTTGTGGGTCCATAACGGCTGGCCGGTGAGGGCGTCGATACAGTGGACCACACCGTCACAGTCGGCGATAAAAACCATATTCTCATAGATGGCCGGGGTGGAACAGCAGTGATGGGGGATTTCATAGGACCAGAGGGCCTCGGTCCGGGTGATGTCTGCGGTTGGGGCGGCATCGATACACTTCAGCCAGGACCGAGGCTTGCCCCACCAGATGTCACCACCGGCGACCACATAGAGGCGGCCCTGGTGGAAAACCGGCATGGCACTGATGGTGCTGGGACTTTCGCGGCGATTGTCGAGATATTGATGTACGTTTTCCTTGGGAGCGTTCGGATCGCAGTCAAAATGCCAGAGACGCTGCAGATTTTGGACCTGATCGATGCGGGCGGCGTTATCGAGGGGGGCAAAGGCATAACAGATACCATCCGCACCGCCGAGAAATACCATTTTGCGGCCCTGGACTTCTCCCAGAGCCGGGGAGGACCAGGCGGCGTGATAGATGCGGGGGCCGATCTGTTCGTCATCGCGGGCCAGGAGGCGACCGGTATTTTTGTCCAGAACGATCAGGCTGGGAGCATCGGGTGCGCGAATGCAGCGATGGGTATTATCGACGCCGTTGCCGGTATTGAGATAGAGGAAATCCCCGTCCAGCAGGATGGAACTGTGGGCGGAGTCATGGGGATACATGCCCGCACCGGAGCGCATATCGAATACCCAGAGGATATCGGCATCCAGCTCTGTCAATTCCAGCGGTTCGGTTTTCTCCGGGGTCATGTGGCGGGCCTCGTCCTGATACGGTCCGTCATTGCCGTTGTGCAGGCCGTGCATATCCAGGCACAACACCTCCGCCCGGTTGCTGACCACATAGACGCGCTGGTCTTCCACCGTGGGCGGGGAACAGATTCCTGCTTTAGGCCAGTCCAGATATACATCACCTTCCAGCTTGGGGACCAACAACTGCCAGGCAAGGCTGCCATCCGCTTCATTGAGGCAGAGAAGAACGCCGCGGTCACCTTTGTGCCGGGGATCGCGCGGGGGATCGTTGTTGGTGCCGATAAAGACCTTGCCGCCAGCGATTACCGGGGTGGAATAGGTGCTGGAGCCTAAGGGGATCACCCATTTGATATTTTCCCCGGAAGCCGTATCAAAGGAAGCCGGCAGATTGGTTTCCTCCGATATCATATTCCGGGTATGGCGCTGGCCCCATTGGGGGCGATCCGCCGCCGGCAGAAGCGGGGCCGGTCCCAGAAGATACCCCACCAGAAACAGGCCTGAAACCGCTTTATATCTGAACACGCAACATCCTTTCCGGGATTTAAAATTCCAAACTGCCGTAACAGGGATTAATCCTATCATCAAGGCCGTTTATTCAAACGTTTGATTATAGACCCATTCTCTGACATTTTCCATACCTTGCCCCCCTGCCGGAAGCCATTACGTCAAGCCCCCCTGGATATCGCTGCCCAGTATATTTTTGTTCTGAAAACATGCGATGTTAAAAAGGGAAGAGAGCATTTTAGGGCCGCGGCCTTTATTCGGTTTTTGGGTGGTCTGCCTTTTGCGCGGCGAAAACCGAAAGGAGTAAAATGCCTACTCCGAGACAGAGAAGTATATCGGCGATATTGAAGAGTGGCCAGGGGTTGGCGGGACGAAAGTGCAGGTTGACCTCGATGAAATCCACCACTTTGCCATCGTTAAATATTCGGTCATACAAATTCCCCAGATCACCGGCGATTAACATGCCGATGGCGGAGTGAATCAGCCACTGGTCCGGCCGGGAGGTGTAGAAAAACCAGACCAAAAAAACCAGTCCCAGCAGCGAAGCGGAGATCAGAAAAATGGTTTTGCCGGCGGCCACTCCCCAGATGGCGCCCGGATTCAAGACGGTAACCAGGCGGAGATAATCGGAGATAATTACGATTGGTTCGCGCAAATATCCGGATTCCATATCACCCAGGGTTTTCAGAATCCAGGTTTTACTAAGCAGGTCCGCCAGGAAACCCATACCGGCAATGAACCAAACGCGCAGATGGGCCTTGCCGCTGCGGAAGGCCCCCCCGCCCTGGAGTCGGGCGTTATCTTTACCTGCTTGTGCCATGATCCGGTAGCAACGCCCCGCCGAGCCGTGATTTATTGGGATTCCTCTTCATCATCCTCCCCCCTGACCGCATTTAACAGGAAGGTATCTTCGACAGGACGAGGCACCATTCCCTGTTCGATTTTACGGGCATATTCGATGCAATAGCGGGCTTCGGGTCTGGCTTCCAGTCTGGCCCGCTCAATCGGTTCGCCGGTTCCTTCGCAAACCCCATAGGTTCCGTCTTTGATTTTAGCCAAGGCACGATCGATATCCCGCAGCATTTTCCGTTCACTTTCAATCAGGCCGAGCATAAACTCCTGCTCATAATTGTCGGTGCCGATGTCCGCCATATGAATCGGCATATTGGAAATTTCACCGGTCGAGCCGTTTCGCATGGCTTCATCGTGCATGTGATCCACATCGCCGACCAGTTCCCGCCGTTTTTCCAGGAGCAACTGAAAAAAGTATTGTAAGTCTTCCTCAGAAAGAGGTTTACCCTTGGGAAGCCTTTTGGTTTTGGCCTTTTTTTCCTTTTCCAGGCTGACCGCCCTGGTGGCAATAGTCTCTTTTTCCGTCTTGGGGGCGGAAACGGCCTTTGCTGCGGCAGATTTCCTGGGGGTTTTCTTAGGGGTTGTGGTCGTCTTCTTTGCTGTCATTATAAGTTTTTTACCTTCAATAAGTTACGTTGCTCGCTCTGAAGCCCTTTTCCATATTCGCTTATACCTACAAAGCACGCAGGAGTATATAATCCCCGAAATAAAAGTCAAGGAAAAACAAAGGTTTTCTTCAAGAAAGTCCGGCTGCCGTTAAAGGATTATAGGGTTTAAACCGAATAAGCCGAATTGGATTGCAGCTGGGGAGGATAGTGATCGAATAACAAGACGGAAATTTCGCTAATCCGACGCAGTTTTTGCAGAGGAATGGCGGAATTGCCTTTTTCCTGAATCCACAAATTCCGCGCCCAGTCAAGGGTGTGGGGGCTGAGCAGGGCGGAAGCCGGGTGGGCAAGTCTGGCTTCGGCCGTCATTTCGTGCAGCAATTTTTTATCGGAATCGGGCAGTTGAAGCTGATTGAGCAGGCTCCAGAACAACAGGTCCGGATCGTTCCAGGTTTTTTTTACTCCATTTTTTTTACTTTGATAACCGATCCAGAGAGCCAACCCAATCACCAGCAGCAAGCCGGAGATAAAACAGAACCAGAACACCCAGTTCTCCATCGAATGAGCAACAAATCCGTTTCGGATTTGGCGGATGCCATTGACCAGATCCTGGACCTGATAGTCCATACGAAACAGGTTTTCCTCAAACAGCCAGGGCATGGCGGTCCTCCTTCCGGCGAGGGGCCGGGCTGCGTTCCACATCGGTGTGTTCGAGAATCCATCGGGCACTGAGTCGATGGGCCGGCCTGGGATCGCGGAGCATTTGCTGAATGGCCTGCCGGGCGGAATCTATTTTAGCGATGAGCAAGGCCCTGATGGCATTGGCCCTCGCCCGGTTGTTGGGGCTGTGGACGAATGGCGAAATCCGCTCAATGGTCTGGCGGTCCTGCCGATGTTCCAGGGCTTCAACGGCGTTGGCCTGAACCCGAACATCGGTATCCCGCAGAGCCGCAAACAGACATGATTCTACCGACGGGGAAGAGGCCGCGTCTATTTCACCCAGTGCGGCCACGGCACAACTGCGAACCATTCGATCTTCATCGCGGGCCAACCGAATTAATTCTGAAACACAGTCGCCGGCCTGTCCCAGGCTGCGAACCATCCGAACCGCTTTCAGCCGCTGGAGCGGAGAGGGATCCCCAACAATCTTTTTCCAGCGCAGCCGGGCTTCGGGATCGATTTTATAGACGGCCCGGCCGGCCTGGCGGCGGTGTTCCTGGTCCAGGACATCAAATTTTTCCCAATAACAGGTGAAAGCAATATTTTGATAATACCGCCGGGCGAGTTTTAGGACGCGCGGCCAGGGAGAATTCAGATGTTCCCCGAGAAGAGCCGGAAGATGCGGGTGGTTTCTGCGAATGAGTTGGATCAAGGACATTAGTACGACGGATTCGCAGGACAACCGGGCGGTATTCCGGAAAAATTCCAGCGCCACCGAGTCGTCGGCATGCGCCATGGCTTTTACCACCCGACGGGCAATGGCCGGGTCCGGATTCGCAGCGGCCTCCAGGAGGCAATCGGCCTTTTGGCCGTCCGGGGCACCCAGCGCCGCTACCAGAGAAATCAGATCCGGCAAAGCGGCCGTTTCGATATATCCGGGCGTGAAAATCTCCGGACGAAGCCAGCGCGGCTTTTTAATTAGTTTCCAGACGCGGGCGGGCGGCGGTTGCCTCTGCAACCGGGCCTGGGCCGCGATGGCTGCCAGATACGCAGGATTTTGATGATGGGAGATAGCACGAACCGCCGTCATATACAGATCGGGATGCCGGAGAGCGGAAACACAAAAGGGAGCTATTTCCGGCCGGTCATACTGGAGGAGGATATATCGGATGGTTTTCCCGACGTTATAATACGTCTTGAGTTCGTCTTGCCAGAAGGAGGAATCGTCCGCCGGCACTGCCATCATTGCCGCCATGACGGCTTCGCCGCGGCGATGGACTCGATAGTTACGAACTGCCAGTTGCAGCGCGGAGCGGAAGATCCGGATTTGCTCCGGGGAAGATTTCATCTGGGCTCGGACAGAGGAGCGGGTTACCTCCAGCAGGGTATCCGCCGCCAGTTGGGCCACTGACGCAGCGGTATCGCGCAGGAGGGTGACCACTACATCCGTGATACGCCGATATCCGGAGCAACGAATGATATTCAGGCAATTGAGCCGGGTCTGCTCCTGGGAAGACCGGGCGGCAAGCCGCAGTCCGCCATAGAGGGTATCCACTCTGTCCAGCAGGAGTTTTTGCCACTGGGGAGAAAATTCATGGTAGGCACGGACCAGATCGCAGGTGGCGGCGGGCCGGCCCCGGTCGAGGATCCCTTCCAGAATCACGGATTGATAAGGATCGGCGGAGTGGTGCAAGGCAATGAGAAGGGCCATATCAGCCGCCTGATTCCGGGTGCGGGTCAAATAGTCATAGATTTTGTCTGCCTGGCTCATCAGGACATTTATCGGCAAAAGGCGGAAAATCGCTTGATACCATCGGGAAAATGGTTGAAATCGCAGCACATTATCATAATAATGCCGAATTTGTGTGCAGTCAGGATAAGAGATTTACTCTGTACCAATATAACCTTTTATTACGGTGAGATTTATGAAAATCAGCAAAACAGCCCAATCGGTAACGGAATCGGTAACACTGGCAGTAACGGCCCGGGCCAAGCAACTCAAAGCGGAGGGGGTGGATGTGGTGAGTTTTGGGGCGGGGGAACCGGATTTTGATACGCCGGATTTCATCAAGGAATCGGCCAAGACCTGGCTGGATAAAGGTGCAACAAAATATGCACCGGCGGCGGGGACGCTGGAGCTGCGGCAGGAGATCGCCCGGAAGCTGAAAGAGGAAAACGGCCTGACCTACAGCCCCAAGCAGATCGTGGTGGCCTGCGGGGCCAAACATGCGGTGTACGAGGCGATCCACGCGGTGGTCGATCCGGGCGACGAGGTGCTGATTCCCAACCCGTACTGGGTCAGCTATCCGGAGATGGTGAATCTGGTGGGCGGGGTATCCCGGTTCATTGAGACCCGGGAAGAAAATGACTATAAACTAACTCCTGAAATTCTTAAAAAGGCGATTACCAAAAAGTCGTGCCTGTTAATTTTGAATTATCCTAGTAATCCGGGGGGATTTTGCTATACTAAGGAAGAGCTGGCGGGGCTGGGGGAGGTGATTCTGGATTCGAAGGTGGCGGTGTTGTCGGATGAGATTTATGAAAAGCTGGTATATGGCGGCATGAAATTCCACAGTTTTGCGGCGGTGGTGCCGCAATTGTATGATCGGACGATCACTGTTAACGGGTTCAGCAAGTCGTATTCGATGACCGGGTGGCGGATCGGGTATGCGGCTGGTCCGCAGGATGTCGCCACCGCCATTACGCGGATGCAGTCGCATATGACATCGGGGCCGGCGACCTTCTGCCAGAATGCCTCGGTTGAAGCCATGCGGAAAGGGAATGCGGATATTGAAAAGATGCGGGTGGAGTTTGAACGGCGGGCCAAACATATTCATCAGCAACT
>JAKJEP010000109.1 GCA_022705365.1 Planctomycetota bacterium
GACTTTTCGGGCCATGTTTCCTCCGCCTCCGCCGTTAGTGACCGCCACGGCAAGGACATTGGTTCCTTCTCGTAGAAATCGGCCTACTTCAAGCGCAAACGGTTTGTTATAAACATCCGTCAAGCCGGCTTCTTTTCCGTTGATATAGATCAGCCCGCGATCATCAATCGGCGACAATTCCAGCCGGGTTAGACCGCTTTCGATCTGTTGGCCGGTGATTTCAAAAGTCGTCCGAAACGTGACTGTCGTTTGCGTGGGCACATCCAGAGAATCTGCAGCAGGCCAATGGGAATCATCAAATGCTTCGGCCAGTTCAGCCGGATTGGGCTTGTCCATCTCCGGCCCGCGCTTCCAGCCGCTGATCAGTACCGAAGGGACTGCCTTCTGCTGAGGCCCCAGCAGCCGAATATAAAGATCGCCCAGCGTTTGATAGCTTCGCGGATCAAAAGTTTCTCCCAGGACTGACTGCATCAACGCCTGAGCTTTGGCGTATTGGCCTTCAAACCACAGGGTACGGGCCTTACTAACAGCTTCCCGAAAGCCCGGTTTGGCTGCCGGAACCGGAGGTCCGCCCCAAATGGTTTCTTCATTCAATTGGATGTGTTCGTTTACCGTTCCGCCGAAGACCATTGCTCCCAGCCGCCCGTTGCCGACTGGGAGGGCCTCAAGCCAATGGGAAGCGGGTTGGGCATACCACAATGTATTTTGATCCGGCCCCGCGAAACAGATAGAAAAGAAACAAAGAATCCCCAAGACTGAAAACCGCTTTTGTTTACCCATCCGTCGCCTCAACGAATTAACGATCAACTGATACCAATCCATAAAAGAGCGGGTCTGTAAGCCGAGTTCTGTCTCCCCGAAGGGGGGGGCGGTTATTACACTGGATCGGCCGTCGCCGACCGACTCTGCCTGAAGGTCTCCCCGCAGGCAAGCAACCTACCCGCCGGATTTGCCCGGGCTCAGCTCCGGCATATTTGGTCTTGCAGGCGGCGGGGTTTGCCGTGCCGCTGCCGTTGCCGACAGCGCGGTGCGCTCTTACCGCACCATTTCACCTTTGCCTGTGCCCAAAGGGCCATCGGCCGTGTGTTTTCTGTGGCACTTTCCCTCGGGTCGCCCCGGGCGGCCGTTAGCCGCCGCCGTGCCCTGTCCTGCTCGGACTTTCCTCCGGATCTGTTTCAATCCGGCAACCGCCCGACCCGCTCGCGCTTATTGTACCAAATCGAGATCTTTTTGCCATCTTTTAGTAAATTCAAAACAAGGGAACTTTTTTTGGCTGTTAAGATATACCCAGAATACGGCACGTCTTTACGCACACAGGTTTCTTAATTGCTTTTAGAGAAATTTCTGCAACATCCTAAGAAAATGGTTTTACAGTACTTAGGGTTTCATAAACACAGAAGTTTTCATCCTTTAGATCTTATCCAAATGTCCTATAATCACCATATCTTCTCGCTTTAATGAGGTATTATTTGCACTATTTTTCCAAAAAAAAGATTTTACACTTGCAGTCCCGGCAAAACTTTGGTATACTTATCTCTGCGTTGGGAGAAGGAGGGTAATACCTTTACGGTTTACCCTCTATTTTTTTTGCGCAAATCAGCTCATCTTTTCGCAGATTCTTTTTTCCGGCCAGCCCGTTTGTCGGTATAATTTCCTGTATGAAATCCAAAGCGGAGAAAATCTATCGGCCCGACATGAGCGCCTGCTGCTGTCTGCCGCTGTTTTTGGAGCGGGTGTCGGCGGGGTTCCCCTCTCCGGCGGCCGACTATGAAGAGGGCCGGCTGGATCTGAACCGCTATCTGATCAAAAATCCGCCGGCGACCTTCTTTGTCCGCGTGGCCGGCGATTCAATGATCGGAGCGGGAATCCACCCTGGCGATCTGCTGGTGGTGGACCGCTCGTTGGAACCCAGAGACAAAAATGTCGTCATTGCGGCGCTCAACGGCGAACTGACTGTCAAACGCATCCGCATTCGCCGAAAAAAAATCTATCTGGAAGCCGAAAATGAAATCTACGCCTCCCGGGAAGTCTCCGCCGAGGCCGACTTTGAGGTCTGGGGCGTAGTCACCAACGTCATTCATCCGTTATAATATGAAGCCGGCGCTGGCCTTAGTTGATTGCAATAATTTTTACGCCTCCTGTGAGCGGATCTTTGATCCGAAATTGGAGGGCAGGCCTGTGGTCGTCCTGTCCAATAACGACGGCTGCGTGGTGGCTCGCTCCAACGAGGCCAAGGCCCTCGGCATCCCGATGGGCATTCCTTTCTTTGAAATCAAGCCGCTTGTCGAAAAGCATCAGATTCTGGTTTTTTCCTCCAACTATACGCTGTATGCGGACATGTCCGACCGGGTGATGGAAACGCTGTCGCACTTTACTCCGCATATTGAGGTCTATTCCATCGATGAGGCCTTTCTGGACCTTTCCGGTATTCCGGAAGACCGGACCGAGTACGGCCGACGGATCCGCCAAACCGTCAGACAGTGGACCGGCCTTCCCGTTTCTATCGGCATTGGGGCGACTAAGACACTGGCTAAGGTTGCCAACAAACTGGCCAAGAAAAGCGACAAGGCCGCCGGCGTGCTGGATCTGACCGATTCGCCATGGCTGGACCAGGCCCTCAGGCGGATTGAGGTGCAGGATGTCTGGGGCGTTGGGCGGCAGATTTCCAGAAAACTGAAGGCCGCCGGTATCCATACGGCGCTGGATCTGCGGGAGGCCAACCTCAACTGGATCAAGTCTCAATTCGGCATCCAGGGTGTAAGGACAGTGATGGAATTACAGGGCCGGCGCTGTTGGCAGCTGGAGGAAAATCCGCCCGCCAAGCAGAGCATTACCGTCTCGCGCGGCTTCGGCCGACTGATCACGGAATTGGACCCATTGCAGGAGGCCACCGCCCTGTATGCGGCGCGGGCCGGCGAAAAACTGCGGGCCGAAGGTCTGGCCGCCGGCGCGATGAACGTCTTTGTGACCACCAGTCGGTTTGTCGAAAAGTCCAGACGATACATGCAGCATTGCGTAATTCCTTTTGAGACGGCCACCGAAGACACACAGGAACTGATCGCCGCGGCCGTCGCAGCTGTTGAACAGATCTATAAAAAGGGCTATGAATACAAAAAATCCGGCGTGATGCTGCTGGATCTGGCGCCGCGGGACAAGGTTCAGGGCGGACTGTTTGACGTCAAAGACCGTGCCCGCTCGCGGCGGCTGATGGAGACCATTGACCGGATCAACCGGATCGGCAGCGCAGCCATCCACTGGGCCGCCGAGGGAATCCAGCAGCCGTGGAAGGCCCGGTTTGCCCATAAAACCCCAGCTTATACCACCCGATGGACCGATCTGCCGAAAATTCACTGATTCTGTGTAAAAATCCGGATGGAGATTGTTTGAATTGACATTTTGGCCGATGTGTGTATGATGCCCTAATCCAACGGGCGGTTAGCTCAGTCGGCTAGAGCGCCTGCCTTACAAGCAGGAGGCCACAGGTTCAAGTCCTGTACCGCCCAGTGAATCCCCATGCGATGAGCAGAAACACCGCTAAATTGAGGCAAAATTGTTCACATGGGCTTGCTTGATCGGCCTTTGGTGAAGCAATCCCAAGGCAGAGTTTTCGATGCTGTCTTTAGTGACTCAGCCAGTTCTCCGCCAAAGCGATCAGATCCTGCAGATCCACCCAATTGTCTCCCCCCTGCGGCGCTGCGTCGGCCGACGGTTCGGAGGGCTCACGCAGCCACTGCGAAGATAAAATCGAAAAATCCTCCAGATCCACAAACCCCGAACCGTCAAAATCAGCCGGATTTTCCTGACGAATAAAGTCCACATAATCCAGCAGTGCCGTCGAGGCGGCCATCGTAAACCGAAGAATATGCCCTTGGCCCCCAGACAAAAAAACATCCGAAACCAACGTATCCTGCCAATTGCTGTAACCGCCGGTCTTGGGAAGTTCCACTTCCGCCAGCACTGCGGATTCATCCGACAAACGCAGGGTTTGCGTCTTTTGATTGCTCGCATGGCGAATCGACATCGTGTAAAGCCCCGGCTCGCTCGTACAGGTATATTCCATCCATTCCCCCGGACTCATATAAACCCCATACCCCCCCGGTACCGACATGATATCCACATCCTCGTCGGACCGGTATTCCTCATACGTATTGCCCGCCGTGGTGTCATAATAAGAAATATTCTGACCCCCGCTGTCAAAATCCTCAAATTGAATACGCCCAGGCAGCGCCGACGGGTACCCCAGATACGGAGACTGACTCTGAAAGGCCACCCAGTTCACACGGAAATCCGATCCCGTAAACTCCAACTTCAGCAACGCATGGCTGCTGTCCGGTAGAGAAACCCCCTCCACCGAAACCGTGGCCCAGGCGCTCAGCGAACCGGTATTGGGAACCTCCACCACAGCCAGCGGAACATCGTCCAGGAGAACCCGGATCTGATTGCCCGATTGAAGGGAGGCCAGACGGGCATACAGACTCACCTCGGAGGCGGAACTGGTCACGGTATAGAGCAGCCATTCCCCGCTCTGAATATCCCCAACGGCGTACCCGCCGCCGACATCCGAAGAGGCAAACAGATCCACCCCTCCGTAGATTCGGCTGAACTGGCCGCCGGAATTGCCCGGCGTGGTGTCATAATAGGAGACATTCTGCCCGCCGTCGTCATAATATTCGGCCTCTATCTGACCGGGAATCGGACGCACAATCCCCTGCCAGGGCGTGGGTTGTCCGGGCAGGGTGGTCACTGCAATCTCCGGAGAATAGGCCCCCGGACCGATCTCGTTGACCGAGGCGATGACATAATAGTACGTCAGGTTGCCCAGCAGGTCTGTATCCGAACAGGTTGTGCCGATAGCCGAGTCATCCACCGATTCATAAGGGCCGCCGCTGGCTGTCGAGCGTGCAATCTTATAGCCGGCCGCCCCCGGAACCGCATCCCAGGACAGGTCTATCCGGCTTGCGGATACGGCCGTGCCGTCAAAATGGGGCGGAGGGGGCAAGAGAGAGGCGGCATAGACGGCCGCAATCTCCGAACTTGAAAGGGCATAATTATAGATCCGAAAATCGTCAATGCGTCCGTCAAAGAGCGGGTCGGCGCTGAACTGGCTTTTCCCGATATAATTTTGGGACGGATTGAAATCCGACGGGCGGATTGTCATCGAGGAATGGGTCGCCTTCGGCGAGCCGTTTACATAAAGAGTTCCGACAGAGCCGTTCAGGGCGATCGCCACATGCACCCACTGGCCGACAGCCGGCGGGGACGCGCTCAGGGTTTGTTCGCTGCCGCCGTTTTTGACGGCAAACCGCATTACGCTGCCGTTGCTGGGGGTCAAAAATAAATATTGAGAGGTACCGTTTCCAAAATCAAAAATCCGCTGCCAGGCGCTGCCGCCGTCCCAGTTGATCCAGGCGGAAACGGTAACAGCATTTAAGTTGGAGGCGACCTTGGCGGGCAGGGTCACAAAGTCATCCACTCCGTCCAGATTAATGGCCTGGCCAAACTGCCCGGACAGATAGGCCGGCGAACCCGTCGTAGTCCCATGATAAAAGCCCGTGCTGTCGTAGGCGCTGCCTTCAAACTCGTATCTGGCTCGAAGACCCTTGCCTTCCACCTGGATGGTCAGGGTCGCCTCGTCATAAGCGCCAAATGAGTCGGTCACACGAACTATAAAGACGTTTTGGCCGACATCTCCGCTGCCCGGCGTACCGGAAAGGGTTCCGTCTGCTGATACATGAAGCCAGGACGGACCGGATATCTTGCTGAAAGTCAGCAGATCATCCGCATCCGCGTCGCCGGCATCATAAAAAAGAGTTTCAGAATAAGCGCTTCCTTCGACGGTACTCGGCTTACTGAGCGAATCCTGGATAAACATCGGGGCATAAAGACCGGCCGTCCCGTTATATAAAGCGGCTATCTGAGCATTGGTCAATGCGTAATTGATTATATGAACTTCATCCAGACGGCCTTTGAAAAAAGGATCCTGAGCATAATGACTTCTGCCAAGATAATTGGCGCTGGCTCGCAGGTCCGATGGATTGATTGTCATATTGGTATTAGAAGCCGCTTGGGAACCGTTGACAAACAGTTTACCGGTTTTCCCGCTGAGCGTAACGGCCACATGCACCCACTGTCCTGACGCCAACTGGGTTGTTTCCATTCGTTGCGGGCTGGTGTTGCCTGTAGTGGTAATATCGAATCGAAGCGTATTATTCCCGGATCGCGGCGTCAGCATCATATAACGCGTATTCCTGTGCCCAAAATCAAAAATCCGCTGCCATTGGCCGCCGCCGTTCCAATAGACCCATGCCGCAAAGGTAAAATCATCGCCATCCGTCAGGTTTTCAGGCAACATTACATAATCATTGATCCCATCCAGTTCAATCGCCTGCCCGTTGTGTCCTGCCGCATAACCTGCTCCTCCCTGTACACTTCCATTGTTTGCAAAAAACAAACTGTCCATTGCATGGCCGTCAAATGTATAGTACGCACATCCGAAACCTCCTTTGCCGGGAACCTGAGCATAGCCGGCCGGCGACTGGTGGGCCAGATAAACCTCTCCGGCAGGGGTTAAAACGCCTCCGGAAATCAGTTCTCGGTTTGAACACCAGTTATAAATCGCATAGCGTTCCACAAACGGCATTGAATCCATAGCGCTGATCATTTCATCGATTCTGGCCGCGTGGGCGTACGGATCGGTCGGATCTCCGCCGGTCCAGTTGCAGCCGTCATTCCATTCGGTTATCCAAAGCGGCCGACCCGTCCGTTCGTGAATCGCCGCCAGCCAATTGGTTATACTCGCTATGCTCTGGCCGTCGTGATATTTATGCACCGCCACAAAATCCACCCGGTAGTTCCGCGCATCCGCCTGATCGATGAAGGAATACAGCCAGCTGAGGCCGCCGTCGCTGGTGGCCGGAGAGCCAAGCCGCAGACCCGAAGCCACCAGATTGGGCCAGGCCTCAATCACCTGCTCTACAGTCATATTGGCTTGATCGGACTTATCCGGCTCATTAAACCCCAGTGCGTGGGTGGAATTCTGCTTGTTATTAATGTTGGAATAGGCATTCCATCCGGAATTATGACGCATAGGCACATATTCCCGATTGAGCGATGAGGTTGCAACATTGTCCCAGTCATAACTCCATTTGGAATCCACTTTATCCGCATCGCTCCCGCCTCCGCACCAACCTTTTTTACTCGTCCATCGCCAGGGAACCGCCCGAACAAAGGAAATTGAATCGTATAATTCTTTCGGTACCGCAACGATATAAAAATCGCTGTCCTGAGCCACATACACCCGGCTGTCGCCGGTTCCGTCTGGATTGCTTGCAAAAGTAGCCATATAACCGCGTTTGAGTATAAATGAGCGGATATGGTTATTGAGTGCGCCGAGAGAAGCGACATCTTTATAGTAGGTATATAAACCTAACGACATAGACGATCCGGTGAAATTGAACCCGCTGTAAATTTGAAGCGGTGTGAAGCTGGCTGAATGCGGAATGACAACCGTGCCGGATACATATTCTACAAGACGGACATTAGAGTTCACCGATGCGGCCGCCCCATTGACCCGAATCTGGTTTAAATAAGCAGAGGTATTCACAACAGACGGCTTGATTTTTTCCAAAAAAAGGAAAGCGCCGGTGGAATTCAGATGGATTTGGCAGCCGCTTAACGGCGTCGTTCCGCTGGTCAAGTGCAGCTCCGAATTTCCACTCATATACACAATTGTGCTGCTGAGAGAACTGTATGTTTGGACGTCATCTTCAATATAGATATCGCCCAGCGATATTCCAGCATATACCCAAAGCCCTATGAGTAATGCAAGGATATTCTTATTCTTTATCTTCTCTATGCTTAGTCTCTGCTTGATGGATAACATAGAATGCCTTTCTTTTTTATTTATAGAATATTCTGACGGACTTGGCAGATCTGAATTAGAACTAAAACTGAATTTTTTAACATTCATATCCAAACCTCTAAAAATAGATATTTTCTTATTATAACAGAAGTTACATCTGATTTCAAGAAAGTTTTTCAATAAATAGATATTACCTGTTTATTTTTAGGTATAATTGTTTATCTATTTTCGCCTTGCCATCCTTGGGGGGCTTTCACTTAATAAAAACGGGCCGTCATCAATACCATGACGGCCCGTTCTGTGTCTTACTCTAATGAAAAAAAACCCCCACCATACGTTTACCGCTTCCGAATGAATGTCATCAGACCGCCAAGACCCAGCAGCAGCATTGAAGCCGGTTCCGGAACCGCAATCACTGACAGCATCCCCGTGTTTTCCTGGAACTGGTAAACAACGCCATATACATCCTTAAGCCAGGTATTATCATCCACAGCGGTAAATCCCGCCACCGAGAACGTGCTGAGATAATACGTTGATGCAGCCACAGTGTTGACAATCTGCCAACTGTCGCCCAATTCCGTACCCGCGCCGGTCAGATCGAAGACGAAATCGCCGCCGAACATGGAATGCTGCTGTGTACCAAGACTGCCGTTGGAAATACCGTTATTGACGCCGTTGGCGCCAATCACAAAATTAAGGTTGGCGTCGTCGGCCACCTCAAGACGGCCGTTATTGACAATGTTGCCTGTAAAGGTATTGGCTGTCGAATGAATCCAGAGCTTATTCCCGGTATCCCCATCCGATTTCTGAATGGTAATCTGGCCGCTGCCGCTGATGGCGGAATAAATATGGATGGGGCCCTGTTTCGGATAGAGAACCGAATTGCTGGCGATGTTGATATTGCCGTACAGATTGCAGATATCGCCCGAACCATTGGCGTGGGATATCATTCCGCCGTCCAGAATAAGGTTGTCGATTGTGATAGACCCTGCGGATCCGGTTCCCTTATACATCAGACCGCCATCATACCCATTGGTGTTGTTGATGGTCAGTGAATCGCCGCCAAACGTATGGTTCCCGGCGTTGGCGGGGGTTCGCAACCGATAATTGCCGGTGATGTAATCATTTCCGGCGCTGGGCGCAAGGCCGTCGCTCCAGTTCAAACCGCTGTTAAAAGACGACTGCCCAAGACCATCGGCCCCGGTCAGGGTAATGGTAGCAGCCAATGCAGGCGCGGCCAATAAAAGAGAAACCAAATAAAGTGACTTTTTCATCTTTTTTCCTCCAAAAACTTCTCCTGTATTTCGTTGCGCTCCTGCTTTCGTTACAGGATCCCAAAAGCAGGCGCTGCACAACACACAACTTACACTCAACACACTCCACACTTACTATTCGGGTTCCGAAACATTCGGATTTTTTCTATCAGCGTCCGGCGATAACTCGAAGGATCTTTTCAAATGCCGTACGATTGTTCCCGGGACCATTGTAATACCCATTGGCCAAAGGCCAAATGGTTTTGTCAAAAATCTCGCTGCCGCTGCAAAAACTTACATGTCCGTCGACAAACAAAGCCGTCACGCCCAGCGGAACCGCTCGAGGATTCGGCACGCCGCGATCGGCGTCCAGCGTCGGAGAAATACGGCTCTGTCGATGCGGGATGACCTCCCATTCCTGCAGATTATCAACGACCAGCGGCTG
>JAKJEP010000010.1 GCA_022705365.1 Planctomycetota bacterium
GTACTGCATCTGGCCGGTTCGCTGGCGGTTCGGCAGCAATATCTGCCGGGATTGGCGGTCGGCGATCAGGATTGTATCGCCCAGTGGCAGCCGGTTCTGGGAGCGGCCGACAAAAAAAGGATTGCCGGCCTGGCTGGGCAAATGCCGCCGGTGGTCCGGGCAATTACCGGGCAGGCAGCATCCGCACCGCCGGAGCAGGCAGCGGAAACGGCGCTCAAAACCTTTCTGACTCAGATGCTGGATTCACTGGTACGCAGCGGTTCGGAGATGGATGCGATAACCGATATAAGGTATATCCGGAAACGGCGGAACTTTGCCAGCGTCCATGATGCCTGGTTATATGCCTTGCGCTCTAAAGATGGCCGCATGGAATATGACCGGGACAAGGTATTGCAGTTGGCCGAACAAATCCGCCAGTGGCGCCGGCCCATCACGGTTTCCGAAGCAGCGCCGGTCCGCCTGTGTTTTCGTCTGGAAGAACCAGGCGCTGCGGAAAGCGAGGGGCAGGAGTCGGCCGCGGAAAAATGGCAGGTCCGTTACCTGGCTCAGCCGCATGCCGATCCGAGTCTGTTGATTCCGCTGTCCCAGGTCTGGAAGGCTAAAGGAAAACATGCCGCGGTATGGAAACATTGGGCGGCTGATCTGCCGGAATATATGCTGTCTTGTCTGGGCCAGGCCGCTGGTATCTGCCCCCATATTGCCGCCAGCCTCCGCTCGTCCCAGCCGGCCGGTTATGGTTTGGATACCGTCCAGGCCTATCAATTTCTGACGGAGAGGGCGGTCCTGCTGGAGCAGGCCGGTTTCGGAGTGATGCTGCCGGCCTGGTGGACGGGCAAAGGAACCAAGACGCGGCTGTCGGCCCGGGCCGCGGTCAACAGCCCGAAGATGCAGGGGAGTAGCGGCTTGTCGCTGAACGAGATCGTGCAATTCCACTGGGAAATAGCCCTTGGGGAGGAGACCCTGAGTCTGGCGGAATTGCAGACGTTGGCGCGATTGAAGGCGCCTCTGGTGCGGGTTCGCGGCCAGTGGGTGCAGTTGAACGCCCGGGAAATCCAGGAAGCGATCCAACTATGGAAAAAGAAAGGCTCTCAGCAGGCCACCGCCCAGGAAATTATCCGAATGTCGCTGGGAGCCGGCCAGCCGCTGAGCGGATTTTCGTTTGAGGGAGTAAAGGCGACCGGGTGGATCGACGAGCTGCTGCGAAAATTGCAAAACGGCGGTTCGCTGGAACCGGTGGGAGTTTCGCAGACCTTTGGCGGAACCCTGCGGCCCTATCAGGAACGGGGCTATGCCTGGCTGGCCTTTTTACGGCGCTGGGGTCTGGGGGCCTGTCTGGCGGATGATATGGGTTTGGGCAAGACGATTCAGACGCTGGCGCTGATTCAGCGGGATTGGCATTCCAATGGAAAACGGCCGGTGCTGCTGGTTTGCCCAACTTCGGTGGTGAATAACTGGCAGAAGGAGGCGGCCCGCTTCACCCCGGATTTGCCGGTCCTGATCCATCACGGCTCTGACCGGCGCAAGGGGGCTGCTTTTGCCAGGCTGGCCAAAAAGCAGGCGATGGTCATCTCCAGCTATGCCCTGCTGCAGCGGGATATCGAATTTTTACAAAAGGTGCCCTGGGCCGGTGTGGTGCTGGATGAGGCGCAGAACATCAAGAATTCCGAAACCAAGCAATCCAGGGCGGCCCGGTCGCTCCAGGTGGATTATCGCATCGCGCTGACCGGCACGCCGGTGGAAAACAATGTGGGGGATTTGTGGTCCATCATGGAGTTTCTCAATCCCGGTTTTCTGGGCAGCCAGGCGGCCTTTAAACGGGACTATTTCATCCCCATTCAGGCGGGCCGCGACTCCTATGCCGCCGAGCGGCTCAAACGCATCACCGGTCCCTTTGTTCTCCGGCGGCTGAAAACTGACAAGTCCATTATCTCCGATCTGCCGGAAAAACAGGAAATGAAGGTTTTCTGCCCCCTGACCAAAGAACAGGCTTCGCTGTATGCCGCCGTATTGGATGAAGCGGAAGGGGAGATGGATTCGACCGCCGGCATTCAGCGGAAGGGGATTATTCTGGCAACCCTGTCCAAACTCAAGCAGGTATGCAACCATCCGGCCCAATTACTGGGGGATAATTCCGCCATACCCGGCCGTTCGGGCAAACTGGCGCGTTTGACGGAGATGCTGGAGGAAATCCTCGAAGTGGGGGACCGGGCCTTACTCTTCAGCCAGTTTTCCGAAATGGGGCACATTTTGCAAACCTATCTGCAGGAAACGTTCGGCCGGGAGGTTCTGTTTCTGCACGGCGGAGTAAGCAAGAAGAAACGGGATCAAATGGTGGAACATTTCCAGTCTGAAACGGGGGCGTCGATTTTCGTCCTGTCGCTCAAGGCCGGCGGCACCGGGCTGAATCTGACCCGGGCCAGCCATGTTTTTCATTTTGACCGCTGGTGGAATCCGGCGGTGGAAAACCAGGCCACCGACCGGGCCTTCCGGATCGGCCAGACGAAAAACGTGCAGGTGCATAAATTTATTTGCGCCGGCACGCTGGAGGATAAAATCGATGAGATGATCGAGCGGAAAAAGCAGATTGCCGGCGATGTCATCGGGACCGGGGAAGGCTGGCTGACGGAGCTTTCCAACGAACAGTTAAAGGATATCTTTGCCTTGCGGCAGGAAGCGGTGGCGGAGTAAAGAAGGCCGTAACATTAGTAAGGAATGAGTCATGTCCTGGTATGAGTATAACTATTATCCCCGTTCGTATGCCCGCCCCGCCAAAGGCGGGATCAAGGCGCAGTCCAAGCGGGGCCAGTTCGGGCAGAGCTGGTGGGCTAGGCGGTGGATCGAAGTTCTGGAGAGTTTTAATATCGGCGCCCGGCTGGGGCGGGGGCGCTCCTATGCCCGCAGCGGCCAGGTGCTGTCGATTGATATCGAAAAAGGCCGGGTGAAGGCCAGGGTGCAGGGTTCCCGCCCGTCCCCGTACCAGATTACCATTAAGGTGAAAACGCTGGCCCGAAAAGAGTGGGAAAAGCTGGCAGGGATTCTATCGAAGCAGGCGATCTATGCCGCCAAACTACTGGCCGGCGAAATGCCGGAAAATATCGAAGAAGCCTTTTTGAATGCACAGCTTTCTCTTTTTCCTGACAAACGCGGCGATCTCCAGACTGATTGTTCCTGCCCGGACTGGTCCAATCCCTGCAAGCATATTGCGGCGGTGTATTATCTGCTGGGTGAGGAATTTGACCGCGATCCTTTTCTGATCTTCAAGCTGCGGGGGTTGGAACGTAAGGAACTGCTGGGCTTGCTGCATGGCTGCGGGGCCGACAAACAGAAGGCAGTGTCTTCCTCCGAGAGTATTCCCCCGGAGGAAAGAGTCCTTCCTGCCGAACCTTTGCCGGCGGACCCGAAGCAGTTCTGGCCGGCCGCCTTGACGGAAGCGGATGGGGCCGGCGAGGTAGCCATCCCGCCGCTGGCGGCGGCTTTGCCGAAGCGGCTGGGGAATTTTCCCTTCTGGCGGGGGGAGGAACATTTCCTTTCTGCGCTGGAACCGATTTATCAGCAGGTCTCCCCGCTGGCCCTGGAAGTGTTTCTGGGGGAGAAAAAAGCAGATACGGATGATATGGACAAACCGGTGCCTCGGCGCCGCATAGTGAAACGCAGATGAGGATGGGCGGAACCGCCGAAAGTCGATATTGACATCCAAAAACGGCTCTGGCTCCCCACTAACAAGGGATCGAAGAGCTTTTGACGTTGGTGTCAATTTTTGGAAGGGCTGTAATAACGCAGATCTGGAAGAGGGCAGCCGTAAATATATGGATGAGTCAGGATTTTGAATCTGTCGAACGGACCAGGCCTTGTCCAGGACCCATCGGCAGGCTTTGCAGGAAATGAAGGAAGGTTTCCAGATCCTGGTTTAGGCTGGCCTGTTCCAGGGCGTTGATTTTTTCCCTGAGCGAAAGATCCCCGGCGGTATCGGCGAGTTCCTTAAGACGGCGGGTGTAGAGGAGTAATTGGGCAAAATCATTCATACGCACCGCCGCGCTAATATTTTCCAGGATTTGGGCCGCATTTTGGCAGGTCGATTCTGCCCGGGTTGAGATCTGATTAGCCTGTGAATCAGACGCGGCAAGGAATGCCTCATCGGAAGCCGGTGGGATTTCCTCCGGGAATGCGTTATCAATCGATGGGGTGGAACCGGGCCGTTCGGCAATAAAATATTCCGTCGGATCGGTCCTGTGGTTCACGGGAAGATATTTTGCCAGAAGCCCGTACAACTGTTCCCGGTCAATCGGCTTTGACAAATATCCATCGCAGCCGGCCTCCAGGCATTTTTCGCTGTCCCCTTTAAGGGCATTGGCCGTTAAGGCCACGATGGGGATGTGGATGCCATGCTGGCGCAAGGTCCGGGTGGCGTCGTACCCATTCATTACGGGCATTTGGATATCCATGAAAATCAAATCGTAGGCGGTGGCCAAGGCGGCATCTACCGCCTGTTGTCCATTATTCGCCAGATCGGCCGTCAGCCCCGCTTTGTGGAGCAATACCTGCAGCAGTTTCTGGTTCGGAAGGGCGTCTTCGACAATCAGGACACGCCCGGAATAGCGGTTTTGGGAAGGGCAGGCCGGTTTTTCAGAAGGGTCCGGGGTGGGCAGCGGATGGGGAGACGGCTGCGTATCGATATCGATGCCGGCCGGTATCGATAGGGAAAAAATGCTTCCTTTCTCGACGACACTTTGCACGGTAAGGGAGCCGCCCAGGAGTGCGGCCAGTTGTTTGGTGATGCTTAATCCCAGGCCTGTGCCGCCATATTTCCTGGTGGTGGAACCGTCCGCCTGGGAAAAAGGCTGAAAGATAAAATCCAGTTTATCAGCCGGAATCCCGATGCCGCTGTCTTCCACATCAAACCGGATCCAGGGTTTTTCATCCATTGCTTGCAATGCCACCCGGAGATGAATGTATCCGGTTTTTGTGAATTTGATCGCATTCCCAATGAGATTGATCAGGCATTGCTGCAGCCGGGTGGGATCGGTGCGGATCAGGGGGGGAAGGGAATTTTCAGGGATGATCTGGAAATCCAGCCCTTTTTCGCCGGCTTTGTGACGAAAGATTCCGTTGACCGCATCCAGAATTTTAGCCGGGGAACAGTCCAGCCATTCGATGTGCAGGTTCCCCGCTTCGATTTTGGAAAAGTCGAGAATATCATTGATGACGATCAGAAGATTTTTTGCCGATTCCAGGATGGTTTTGACATAGTCCTGTTGCGAAAGGGAGAGTTCTTCCTGAGCCAGAAGGTCGGCAAATCCCAGAATGGCGTTCATGGGGGTCCGGATTTCATGGCTCATATTGGCCAGGAATTCGCTTTTGGCGCGGCTGGCCGCTTCCGCCTGAGTTGCCATGGCGTTGGCCCGGATCGTTTGTTCTTCCAGATGGATGTTGAGTTTTTGGGATTCCTCCACGGCATTACGAAGATTAGTCTCGGCTGTTTTCTCTTCGGTGATATCGCGAAAGATCCAGATTCGTCCGAAATACCGTCCATCTTTCCCTTTTACCGGCGAGGAATACCGGTCCAGAAATCGTCCATCCGCCATCTCAATCTCATCCCGGCTGGTTTCATCCGGGTGCGAATACAGATATTCTATTTTACTATGAAATTGAGCCGGCTCTTTTACCAGGCTGGTCGTGTAGCAGAGCAGTGGTTCATCATCTGTATTTGGACCGGTCATACCCGGGGGAACCTTCATGATATCCAGGAATCGCTGATTGGCCAACATCACTTTTCTTTGGCCATTGACTACCAATAATCCATCCAGCGAAGCTTCGGTCTGTGCCTCGAGAAAAGCAGTTTTTAAGAGCAGTTCCTCCTCTGCCTGTTTTTGCGCGGTAATATCGTGGATTACCGACTGGAGCATGGTCCGGCCGTCAAAATCAAACCGGGTGAGCTGAACCATCCCCACGAAGGAGGTGCCGTTCAGCCGTTGAAAGGTCCATTCGAAATATTGGTAGCCATTCCGCAGGGCGGATTCGATCATTTCCCAGCCTTTTTCCAGAGACGTTCGGCCATCGGGTTGTTTGTCCGGTGAAACATTCCAGGCATTTAACACCGTTATTTCGGATTCGGTCTGGAGATCAAACATTTTCAGGGAGGCCGGATTGGCCCGGCTGGCGTTCCAGTGCGGCGGCTCGAGAACCATGATCGCATCCTGGGAGGCTTCATAGAGAAGGCGATATCTTTCCTCGCTTTTGCGGAGTGATTCCTCCGATCTTTTTTGTTCGCGGCGCTTGACAATCTGGGTGGAATGAAAGATGGAAAGCGCGGTCATAACGAGGATCACACAGCCGATGCGAAAATCAAGTTTATACACCTCGGTATATTTGAAGCGGATGGGAATGGTATAACCCATGATCCAGCCCCATTTCTCGAAGGATCGGTATATCATCCATTTTTCGGTGTTGAACAAGGTGTAGTGCAGTTCGCCATTTTTTTGCTCCTGCACGATTTTCATAATATCCAGTTTTGTCAATTCATCCGAGCCGGCCGGCAAAAAGGGATGGGCGATTACTATGCCGTTGCGGTCGATAATGTAGGGATAAACCTGCTGATCCGCCTTTTGAAAATTTTTGGCCCGGAATTGGGATATGGCCTGTTCCTTATACTGCCGGGTATAGGCTTCGGTATTGCCGGCGGCTTCCAGCTCCTGATCCAGAGTGACAAATTGATCGTAAATGCCGTCCAATCGGGCGGAAAAATCTTCCCGCGTTCGCCGGTCGATACTCTCTTTGATGGTCAGATGGGCGTACACCAGGATCACGGTCGCCATGACCACATAGGAACCTAAGACCAGAAAGGGAAGTTTATTTCTGAGATAGAGTTTCATGGGAGCCTCAACGCGGCTTTTGGTCCTGTCAGCCGTGGTTTCCGTATATCTGGTGCCTGGTCTGGTATTCTGGAATCCCCAGACTGCCGTTGTTTCAATCCCATAGATACAGCCTATAAACTATAATTTTACCTGCCATTTCTTCCTGATTTCCAGCCATGTTGTTCAACAATAAGAAGTTTACTTTATCCCCTATCGGCCATATAAATATGTCTTTCTATCGGAATCGTCCGGATAAGTCTTTTTTCCGGCAGGATATGCCCTTGTTGGGGGAGAAACCGATACGGCTCTTCTCGGCAAAAGGGAAATTCCATGCCCCCCCGGTTTTTATGGGACCTATCCGCCCGACAGCAATAAAAGGATTGACAGAATCATAAAATTAATCAAAATAAAAATTTTGCTGATTTGGAGTTATTCGGAATGAATTATTTCTATCTGTTATGTCGCCGCGCCTGGCAGGGCGCAAAGCTGAGCTGGTATAAAAAGCTGGTCAGGCGGGCCAATGCGCTGGAGGCATCCTATGCGGCGATGGATGAAAGGCAATTGAGCCAGGCGGTCCGGGATCTGCGCCAGCGGGCGCAGGGGGTGCGGACGATGGAAGGAATCATTCCGTCGGCGATGGCGCTGGTGCGGGAGGTGTCGCGGCGGGTGCTGAAGATGCGGCATTATGATGTGCAGTTGATGGGGGCGATGGCCTTGTTTGAGGGGAATATCGCGGAAATGGACACGGGCGAGGGCAAGACGCTGATGGCTCCGCTGGCGGCGTTTCTGCACAGCCTGGAGAAGCTGGACAGTTGCACACATATCGTCACGGCCAACGAATATCTGGCCCAGCGGGATGCCCAATGGATGAAGCCCATCTATGACTTTCTGGGGATGTCGGTAGGCTTAATCGTGCCGGGCCAAAGTACGGCGGACCGGGTGAAGGCCTATCAGAAGGATGTGGTGTACGCCACGGCGAAAGATATTGTCTTTGACAGTTTGCGGGAGCCGGTCCGCAAGCGCAAAACCACGCTGGCCGATGCGATTCTGCGGCCCCAGACCGAGATGGAGATCAATCCGAAATACGATTATGCGATTGTCGATGAGGTCGATAGCGTGCTGATCGACCAGGCCCGCAGCCCCATGTCGCTGGGGGTGGAGAGCAATATCTCTCCGCAGCTCGAGCTGTACCGCAAGGCCCATGAACTATCCGGGCAGCTTTTGCGCGGGGATCATTACCGCCTGATGCAGGATGACCAGAAGATCGAACTGAAGGATGAGGGCAAGGCGGAGGCCCGGCGCCGGGCCGGCGGCGCACTGCGGCTGCTGCCGCCCGGCCATCGCTGGGAGCGGTATGTCACCTGTGCCCTGGCCGCCCGGTATATCTATAAAAAGGACCAGCACTACGTGGTGCGGGAGGGTAAAATCGTCCTCATTGACGAATCGACGGGCCGCATGATGCCCGGCCGCCAGCTTCCCGACGGGATTCATCAGGCACTGGAGGTGCAGAACGGGATCGTGCCGACGGCGGAGCTGCGGGGCAATTACACCACCACCTTCCAGACCTTTTTCCGCAAGTACCCCAAGCTGGCGGGCATGACGGGGACGGCGTCGATGGCGGCGTTTGAATTTATGACGGTGTACAATCTGGCTATTTTGCCGATCCCCTCGAACAAACCCTCCCGGCGGCATCTCCGGCCGGACCGCGTGTACCGCTGCGTGAAGCATAAATATGCCGCCTTGATCCATGAGATTGAAAAAAATCATAGTACCGGCCGGCCGGTTCTGATCGGAACCGGCTCGGTCCAGACCTCGGAACTGGTCAGCCGATTATTGCAGCAGCGGGGACTGAAGCATGAAGTGCTGAATGCCAAGAACCATTTCCGGGAGGCGGAGATCATCGCCCAGGCGGGGCAGGAGGGCTGCATCACCGTCATAACCAACATGGCCGGCCGCGGCGTGGATATCCTGCTGGGCCGGGGAATCGCGGAGAAGGGGGGCTTTTACCTGGTCGGCACCGACCGCTCGTTCCATCGTCGGCTGGACGATCAGTTGACCGGCCGCGTCGGGCGGCAGGGAGACCCGGCGGATTGCCTGTTTTTCCTGTCCCTGCATGACGACCTGATGAAGTACGCCGACCGGAAGAAAATCATCCGCCTGCGGGCCAAAACCCGCCGCCGGCGAAGCGAAGCCATCGAAGATCCGAAAGCCGCCCGGCTGTTCGAGAAGGTCCAGCACCACATTAATAAAGTCACCTCCCAGCAGCGGCAAAAAATCTTCCAGTCCGAAAAACAGCGCGAAAAACTCCGCCAGCAGGGCCTCTGGGAAGACTGGATGGATGCCAATTAATATGGGGCGGTGCTGCCCTCTCCCAGCGTGCTGGCTACGGTAACCCGGCCGCCGTAGATTTGCGCGATATGCTTGACAATCGATAGCCCCAGCCCCGTACCGCCGGACTGCTCATACCTTTCTCCTGTATTTTCTTAGCCCATCTTACCATATCTGTCAAGTTCTGCGCAGTCTTTCTTTGTTGATTTTGCGCTAAAATCAATTAGTTTGCGGTTAAAATATTGCGTGGATATAATTTTGTATAGGTAGAATAGGAAGAATCAGCGGTAAATTATACGTGTGGATACGGATAAGTTTTTTTTCGTCAAACCTCTGAACAATCCCAACGTATGGGCATAGTAATAAGGTGAACTATGGTGCTTTATCTCGTACTTATGGTACAACTATTGTTAGAAACTTTAACTCATATTGCTATGGGATAGGCGATGTGGTAGGGAATATCTTTGAGTGGTCAAGTAATTGTTACTATTCGGATTTTAGAAGTGACTATCACGTTCTACGGGGTGTCGGTTGGAGTAGTACCTTGTCCGCCGTGATGGTATGGACCCGTCGGCGATATGGTCGAAGCTGTTCGATCATTTGTTTTTGGACGGCATCGGAGGTTTTGTGAGTGACCTGGCCGAGCAGAGTGAACTGACTTTTGCGTTCATGGTATTCAATATCATCGGTGTAGTATTGAAGAACCTAGTGGTATCCAATGTCTGGTTGTCTTCAGTCGTATGGCGATTCGCCATTCTTCGAGCGAATCGCCAATTAGAGTGGTTCGGTCGGAGGATGTAAACATGAAACAGGAAAATGAATCGAGGTTGTTGCCCATAACCGAATATCAATAAATACAATACCTCGTGGATTCGTTCAGTTTCCCTATCTGTTTTTCCTTCTGAGAGAGTTAGCTGTTACCGTTTTTTGGGGCTTTTTTGGGTCAGTTCCTCAACGCGTGCCTGGGCCTCTCTCTTGCCCAGGCGGCGAAGAGCTGCGAGAACCGTCAGCTGCTGCTTGCGGGGACGGACGGTCTCACTTTCCCACTGATAGACGGTCTGACCTGTCACACCGATAATCTTCCCGTAAGCCGCCGCAGAAAGCCCAAGGCGTTTCCGATGCGATCGCAGGCCTCGGGCTGAGAATCTTATGCCTTCTACATCTGCCTCGCTGACCTGGGACGGGATCTCGCGGCCCAGCTGTTTTTTAAGAAAGGTAACCTGGCGTTCCAGTTCAGATATTCGACGTTTCATTTCGGCAACGGCCTTGCGGTGCTGGGTTGTTATTTTTCTGAGGGCCTTTGTTTGGTTCTTGATCTCCTTGCGTGCCAACCGGGAGATTTCGTCTTTGAGCGCGACAACAATGTTGGACATGTTTTTTCTCCTAATTTCAGTACTGCTCGCCAACTTCTGCTTATTCACGATTTTCCAGATATATTTTCGAGCTACTTTTACGTTATTCTATGCTATCCAGTGGGATATGCAATACTTTTTGCATGGTATGGCGATTCGCCTTTTTCGAGCGAATCGCCAATCAGAGTGATTCGGTCGGAGGATGTAAACATGAAACTGGAAAATGAATCAAGGCTATTGCCCCTAACCGAATATTGCGGAGTACGATATCTCGTGGATATTGAAAGCCGGCAATTCAGGGAGTTCCCGTATGGACAGGTTCGAATCCCGTTCCGTTCGGAACAAGGTCGGGAAATGATCAAAGCGATGTTGGGTAGTGAATGGCGGTCATACGGGCTGGTTAAAGAGGATACAGATCCCGCTGATGGAATTGGGCATTGTCCACGGTGTGGGCAGGAAATAATGATGGTAGAGGAATAGCTACCTGGATCCGGATGATCTGGATAAGGTCTATTTTACCTGCTCGGACACCGATAGTAACATTCCTGCCATACGGACAAGCTGATTATCTATGATGACCCGGAAATCAAGAATCTAACCCTGCCGATCTAATAAACAGTATTTTAATCAAAGACCTCTATCCGACTTTCCGTGGGTATGATATTTATTCCTTGACAATATCCCGACGAAGTACCTGTCCTTTCATATTTCTTGTTTGTACATAATTAGAGTAGAATCTGGTTTGTTGGTTAATTGGATATCGATACCCAGCTCCATCAGCTCCCGACCCGTAGATATCCGGGTTTGGTTGGTGTCGAGGTTGGTCAGTTGGTAGGTAGCATCGGGAGTCAAGACTTCCAGGGCGAATTGGCCCTGGGTAAGGTTACTCCACGAACGTTTGAGAACGACCAGTACTCCCTCATCGGATTCAGGCAGGTGCATCTGGTAAGCCAGCCATGCATCCGTTGCCTGCGAGTATTCGGTAAGCGGATAAAATTCCCCGTAGAAATACTTCTGGATACGAAGATATTCCTGCAGCATTTTTTTGGCGATGGCGGCGGTCTGGTCATTCTTGACAGAGGGCAGTTTGACATGCAGGCCGGCGGTCATTGCACTGCGTAATTGATATTCATTGCCCTCTTTGAGCTCCGCGCCGGCGGACATATGCAGCGGGACCCATTGATGTAAGCCGAAGGAATGGCATTGCAGGTGGATATCACTTATGGGCCAATCAGTGCGCCATAGAGCGGTGCTGCGGCCAATGGTTTCCAGGTCGATGCGCCGGCCGCCGCTGGCACAATTATCAATTTTCAGATTCGGATGGCGGTGGAGCAACTCATCCCACATTTGATACAAACCTTCGACAAAACGAATTTCCGAAATACCTTGCCGGTCGGGGGTATCCGCTTCCTGCCAGAATTCCCAGGGACCGATATTGAAATCCTCCCGGTACCAGTCTATACCAAACTCATCAATACGATCGGAGATGA
This sequence comes from Planctomycetota bacterium, assembly GCA_022705365.1. GTDB lineage: Bacteria > Planctomycetota > Phycisphaerae > Sedimentisphaerales > SM23-30 > JAKJEP01. The sequence goes on from JAKJEP010000010.1 coordinate 12,022, forward strand.
AATCCGTCTGAAACTTCAGGGCTTCCGGCTCTCCGATATTAAAGACCATATCCCCGGGCATAATATTCGTACGACGGCTTTCATACTCCTTGAAGCGGGGATCATCGAAGGGAAACGGCCAGCGGAGATCGACCTGCTGGTAAGCGGGATTTCCGTTTTTCAATTCCAAAAGCCAGCCGGGCCGGTCTTTGAACTCCTGGTGCCAGGGAGTGTCTTTGCATACCAGCAGATTGCCAAACCAGAGCAGAAATTCCCGGTCGGACTGGTGCAGGTTTTTGCTGATGGCTTGTAAACCATCCGGAAACAAACCTTTCCGTACCTGCCAATTACCGCTATTTTTAAACCAGGGAGTATTTTCCACTCCAAACCACTCCGCATCGATCCAGTAAAGCTGGATAGGCAGGTCATTTTCAATAATCCAGTTAATATCTTTGAGATGCTCGGCGGCGGCGGTCCCTCCCCAACTGCTAAGAATGGTGGGCAGGGCCAGGGATTTACCTTCAGGCTGGGGACGATGGTGAGCGAGAAGGAAACGGCGGAGTAAATTATTACCACGGATACAATCACCCTGCCAAAACAGCAGAAGGATACGCGGGGTGCGAATCTGTTCGCCGGGCAGCAGTTTCAGGTGAGTTTTAGCCATACCGGCACTGATATAAAGGGCATCCTCTTTTTCAGGACGGATAAAATCGGCGGCCCATTCGCCCGTCCAGCCGATACCCAGTATGAAGCCTTCTTTTGCGGATTGCATATCTATATTGAAGAAGGGTAAGACCTCGCTGGACGAACGGCCCCCGCCAGGCTGAAGATGGATTTGGGCCTGCCGAACCAGTTGCCTTTCCAAGGGGGCAAAGTCATCGATCCGGCAAAGCGAGCCGTTAGCATAATGAAGTACAGGGCTGCCATCCCCCTCCCCGGAAACCGACAAACAGGCATCGAAAGGCTTGATGTTTTCCAGAATCGGCAGATCCGAGTTACCGGTATTTTTAAAGTGCATAATCCATTCGACAGCAGGGAAATCGTCGAAGAGAGTCGTTTTTATTTGCACTTCCAATGAAGTTTTGGGATCGGAATAGGTAATGATTTGTTCCGTCTGATGCAGAGCCGGTTGGCTGGTGCGAATCGACTTTTCCCAGTGGGGCAGGAGATCAACAGATTTTTGCGAATCGTAAACAAAGAAAAAAGATGGAACCGTTGTTTGGGGGATCAGTTTGCTGGTGGTGATATTCAGCTTTTCAGAAGCAAGTGCCTGACTCCAGATCTGTGCGGCTTCCATTTCGGATATGGTTCCGATTGACTGGGCTGTGAGGATGTTGGTGGTATAAAAAGTACAGAAGAAAGATGTCAATAAAAAGAAATAAAATCTCATTTTCATACCTTTTCCTTTCGCACTGCCATTTCCCAGATCCCCTGGCCCGGTTACACAATCGGGCGACATTACTACCATTATACAGTACCTTCCTGATTGTTTCTACCCCATTTTTTCTGCTGTTAATTCCCGAAGGCTCTCTTCCCCTTTTCGGTAAGAGAGCCTTTCGCATTTGACGAATGGTTCCGAGGAAAACCAAAATGACAGGAAATAAACCGTTAAAGAAGATCAGTGCCGGCCCGGTCTCGGCAGCACTGTGGGAGAATGAGATCAAGGTGAACGGCCAGGCTAAGACCGTACTGAAGGCGTCGATCCAGAGACGATTTAAGGATCGCGACGGAACCTGGAAATCAACGACCAGCTTTAGCCGGAACGAGATTCCGCTGGCCATCTATTGCCTGGAAAAGGCGTTTGAAGCCATGCTGGGAGAAGAGAACGGTGAAGTAGCGGAGAATGGAACTGGCGAGGAAGAAGTGGTGATGTGAGGCCAATGTCGAAAGAGTGTTTTTCGAAAGCGGCTCCGGTGTTTTGAGAGCCGCTTTATTTTTTTATGGGTGATCTAAATGGACAATAAATCGAACCAAAGCAATAATGGGCTAGCAAACGCGATGGTCTCTGTCCTGCACGAGAACTGGCGGCAGGAAATTGAAGAGGCAATTGACAGGGCTAAGATGAAATCTTTGGGAAAGCGGTGGCCTGCATAGTTTGTGAGGCTTTGGGTCTTCAGGCTATAGAAAGCAGTGTTGACTATATCCAGCTCTATCAAGGGAACCGTGCGATGCTAATGTCCTCGCTGGAACGTATTCAGAAGACGGCGGCTGAAATTATCGAGGGAGTGATGAATCCAAGCGAAGAGGAAGCTGTGGTCGAAACGTCACAATCAGTAACAGGGGAGCCGGTGCTGCCTATGGCTGCATAGGGTAAAAACCGCCACCCGGTACTTGTCCATCACAAGACTTCTGTAAAAAAGGTTTTGTGACGTTATATACGAACAGGTTTTCTCTGGACGTTATTATAACACTCCCACCTACCTGCGGAAGGCTTCATTTTCATAGTTTCTCCGGATTAATAATTTCTCTTGCTTCTATTGCTTACTAACTGTATCTTTAATACTCGATAACGACACTTTTGCTGAACAAAATAGGAAAAGTATTATGCGGAGAAATTTAATGACACGGGTACCGAGAATTTTGGGTTTTGTGTTTTTTCTGATCGGATTGATTTTGCCAACGCTCCCTGTAACCAATGCTGAGGTACGGTACTGGCGCGATTCGATTACCATCCCCACCTATCGCTGGGAGGAGGATATCAATCCCAAGTTTTGGGCTATGGAAGGGGGAGTAAAAGGATCCACCACCGTTAAAGCAGCGATCATTTATCCCTATACCATGCAGGATCATCTCTTGCGTGTCAAGGAAGAGCGCACCTACAAAACGGTCTGTCTGGAGAATGAATATCTGCGGGTGATCTGCCTGCCGGAACTGGGCGGGCGGCTGCATTCGGTGCTGGATAAAACACAGAACAAGGAAATGTTTCATCTCAATAATGTGATCAAACCCAGCATGATCGCCATGCGCGGCGCCTTCATCAGCGGCGGAGTGGAGTGGAATGCCGGTCCTCAGGTTCATACGGTAACGATTGTCTCGCCGGTCGACGTGATTCCCGGCCGGAATTCCGATGGTTCAGCCTATCTGGAAATCAACAACCTGGAAAAAACCCTGCGGACCCGCTGGACGGTTCGGCTCACCCTTCATCCGGGAAAATCCTATCTGGATGAGACCATTCGGCTGTACAATCCGGTGGATGCAATGAATCCCTATTACTTCTGGAACTGCACCGCCCAGCCGCAAGGGGACGACACCCGGTTTATCTATCCCATGAGCCTGGCTACCGATCACAATGGCGTGAAATATTTTTCGTGGCCGATCCACGAGGGAAAAGATTGGTCCTGGCTGAAAAACCATGACATCTGGACTTCCATCTTCGCCTATCAATGTGAATATGATTTCTTCGGAGCCTATCATGTGAATAAGAATCGGGGTGTCGTGCAGGTAGCTAATCGTTACGAACTGCCCGGCAAAAAGGCCTGGACCTGGGGAACGTGGGAATACGGACTCGTCAGCCAGACGAACCTGACCGATGAGGATGGGCCCTACATTGAAGTGCAGAGCGGGCCCCTGCCTACGCAGTCCGATTATGGCTGGCTGATACCCCGCCAGCAGGTTTCCTGGCAGGAATGGTGGTTTCCGGTGCATGATTTGGGAGATGGTTTTGAGTATGCCACCAGGGATCTGGCTATTCAGCGGGAACAGCATGGAGATGAGATTCGTTTCCGAATGATAGCTACGGGCGAATTCCCCGCTGCCAGCTGCACGATGCATCAGCAGAATTCTCTACTTCTGGAAAAGAAACTCGATTTAACCCCCCAGAATGCCCAGGTGATTTCGTTAAAGAACTCCTCTGGAGAACCGATCGAATTATCCATTCAAACGCAGGATGGCCAAATCCTGGCCCACTATGTGAGCCCTCTGCCCATCCCAGCAGTTGCCACCCCCAGCGACAATCGCTTCTGGGAAAAAACCGACGCGGAGTTGACTCTGGAAGAAACCTGCCTGAAGGGCGAAATTCTGGATCGGGCTACGAATCGCCCCCAGGCCCGCGAATATTATAATAAATGTCTGGCACAGGACCCGCTTCATCGTAAGGCATTGTTCGGTCTTGCGGTTCTGGATTTCGAAGCGGGCCAATATGTTGCTGCCCGGGAGTATTTACAAAAAGCTCTGCAGCGGAAACCGAATGATGATGACGGTCTGTGCTGGTACTTTCTGGGAATGTGCCAGTATCGGTTAGGACAGTACCGACAGGCTTTGTCGTGCGGATACCAGACGGCTCGATGTCCGGGGATGGAATCGCTCGGTTGCGATTTAGCCGGTCGGGCCTGCTTAAATCTTCACGACTACGAAAACTGCCTGTCGTTGTTCCAAAAGGCCGTTTCTGCCGATTCGACCGATACCACCGCTCACGATCATTTGCTGCTTGCCTTATATGCCCATGGGGACCGAAATCTCGCGATAACGGAGGCGAATCATCGTATGGAACAGCGTCCCACCGATCTGGTTCCCAGAGCGATTCTGGCCCTGCAGGGATCGGAATCGTTGAAATCCTTTGCGGAGGAACTGCGTGGTTTTGCTGGCGAGGTGGAGTTTGAACTTCTGGAAACCGCTCTGGTGTTTGCGGATATGATGCTATTCCAGGAGGCCGCCGAACTGGTGCAGGCGGTCTGTTTGGACAACATCCCGGAAAGCGAATGTCAACCCTTGCCGTTGTATTATCTGGGATATCTCTACGGCAAGATGGGCGGTGAAGAAGTGCTTGCCGGCAACTATCTCACCCGGGCCTCAAAGACCTATCGTGATTTTGTGTTTCCCTCCCGACCGGAAGAAATTTCTGTTTTGCTCTACGCCCTGGAACGAAATCCCGATGATGCCAATGCCCATCAGCATCTCGGAAATTTGTTAGCCGGACTGGGTCGCGTGGAAGAAGCTGTGCCGCACTGGGAAATCGCCGGAAAAATAGATCCGGCTTTAAGCGTCTCCTTTCGCAATCTGGGATTGTATTACCAGACGAAGAAACAAGATCTGGACCGGGCTTCAGCGTATTATCAACAGGCGATAACCGCCAGACCTTCGGATCAGACACTCTATCGGGATTTGGCTGAGATTTTACTGGCGAATAACAATCGTACCGAAGCGATTTCCGTAATGTGCCGTACTCCCTTTGATAAAAAGCTGCGTGATGACATCCGGATTATGCTGGCACAGGCCTATGTGGATGATCAACGCTATGAGGAAGCCATTGATCTTCTTAATAACAGCGAACGGATTATCATCTGGGAAGGTTCGACCGTTACCTGGGATATCTATCGAAAAGCGCATATGGAACACGGGAAAAAACTTTTCAATGCTCAGAAATATGAAAATGCCCTCCAGGATTTTGATGCCACCCTCCTCTATCCGGAAAATCTGGGGGTGGGTCGGGGGATCAATCCCGAACAGGCGGAAGTCCATTACTGGCGGGGAGAATGTTTACTCGGTTTGCAGCGGGAAGCCGAAGCACAGGAAGCCTGGCAGCAGGGCATTCAAAGCGGTGAAGGTTCTGAATCGCAAAATAGCTATCGTCAGAAGTGCCAGCAGGCTTTGCAGAAAATGAAGTAAAATAAATGACATGAGTATTTTTATTTCAAACAATGGATAATATCCCCAAAAACTTCTATTTGCTAATTGATTAAACCTGTTTCCCCATTATAAGCTAGAAACTGCCGGATACGATGAGTACGTCCGGTAGTATGGGAAGACGGTACCGCAAAGCCCCTCCTAACTGGAGGAAAAAGGTTTAGTGGGCGATTGATAAGCGAACTTCTGAAAAACCGCCCTTAGTGTTGAGGGTTGCGAGTTCGCCGTTAAAGCCCTGTTTAACAAAAGTTTTATAAAAAGGTTATACCTTTGGTAGAACGGATTATACGATATATTAAACACTAGGGAGGTGGATACCATGTTTATAAGCAAGACCCGGAAATGGGGGAATTCGATCGGTCTGTTAATATCCAGGCCGGAAGCTATTCGGCTATTGTCAGGAAATAGGCACGATGACCTACACAATTCTCTGGCATCCTCAAGCCTGTATAGTCACAGAGAGATTTTGTCGATAATAATAAAAGATAATATCAAGGATTGGCATGACGAACATTAGTAATGTTAATAACTCATTATTACAAAGTCAGTTAACGAATATTCAGCTTCGTAATGCCATCGACTATAAGGTGGCCAGCAAAACTCTGGATGTCGCCCGCAATCAGGGGGATATGGTCATTAAACTGCTGGAGCAGGCAGCGGAAGTTGCTCAGGCGGCTCCGTCCGATAAACCCGTCTTAACCATGGGTGCGCTGGTTTCCGGCCTGGGACAAAATCTCGATATCCGCGGCTGAGCCAGGAGTCCTTTCCTGTCAGGAATCAAACGTTCCCCTATAAACTTCCTCAGAACGATTATACTGCTTATCCAGTGTTTTGATAAACGAGGACGGATTTGCCAATAATGATCAATTAGTGTTTTTGAAAACTCTGGTCTAATCTGCTCAAAATCCCAGTCCCAAGGCGCCGCAGAGGAATTTCATAAACGGTTTAGCGGTGGCATAACCGGCAGCCACTCGTTCGACTATATCCGAGCGATAGAGTTCCTTCCTACCCAGGTTACAATATCCCAGATAATCCTTTCGCTTGATATCTTCAATGAGCGGGTGGGCAGGGTCAAAACCCCGGGGCGGCCGCTTCAGGGAATCGCCGACTAGTTCCCAGGATGCTGTAAACCTGGCGTTGTTCCGGGCAACCAGCCATTCACGGGGAGATTCGGCAATGTGCCGACGGACCTTTGCCAGCGACTCGGCATCCGGCTTCCACATCCCCACCGCCAGCCAGAACTCCCCCGGCTCAATGTGCAGATAGAAACCTGGCGCATGGATATCATCCCCGCGTTCATGGCGGAACTGTATCCCGACGTTGGTCTTGTAGGGTTCTTTATCGTGGGTGAAACGGGTATCCCGATACGGCCGCATCATGGAACCGCCAACCTTGGAGTCGCTGACGAAGATGTACGGAGAGATCTTTTCGATTCGCGGGGCGATGGTACGAATGAAGGCCAGTACCGGTTCCCGAACCTGGGCCTCATAACGTGCCTTGTTCCGTTCGAACCAGGCACGGTTGTTGTTTTTCTTCAGTTGCCCGAGAAACTGTACCAGACTTTTATCAAATCCCGGAAAACTCATTCCTATATCTCCATAATGTACATTATTATAAGCTCCACACAACCAGAGAGCTACAGGCTGTTTTAGGAATATTTGTGCTTGATACAGTTCGTGTTCATGGGCGTACATGTTTGTTCGCGTGCCTCAATTCCATAATATGAACCCTCTCTTATAGAACGATTTGGCGTTGCTATTTTGACCCGTACAGATTCTTACCGCAGGAACGTTTTTTCTTGGTCGCAGCCGGGCTGCGAGGGAGATGGGGGACTTTTTTCCGGTCCCCCATCAGGAATTTCCACCACGCTCAACCGCCCATTTAAATCTTTCGGTAAGATGTTTGTGGCCAAGGCCTTGGCAGATACATGGTAAATATTCCCTTACCGAAAGCTATAAATGCGGTTTCGCTCTCGGCAGAAATTCGCAATTCCTCGCCGGCCGTCGGGAACCTGGTGGGGCTGGACACAGCAGGGATCAGGCGGCCGCTGCCGCGGCCTGAAACGCCAAAATAGAGGCCGTCCGCCTCGGCTCCCGTTCGTTGCTCCGCTGACGCTATGCTGCCTCTCTTGCCGCCGAGCTCGGACTCTGCGCCCCAACAGAACCGCCGAGCCCTGATTGGCCTTGCGCTCCAGTCGCCGGTGGTCCAGGCGTTTGCCTAGAATCGCATAGGTGAGTGCGGTAAAGAAGGCAAAGGCCAGGATGAAATCCGGTAAAAGAGATTCGAGAAAATCGCCGAAGACATAGTCCGTAAAAGGGTTTTCGAGGCTCATGAGAGACCTCCCGGTGCCACTTCTTTTTATACTTTATGGTTTTGTAGGTAGCCGAGGTCCCCTGAATGATAAACTTTATAAATGGAGGTCTCTTGCCGGTCCCTGGAGGTGATACTATGGGACGAGGAAGACCCTACAAATGCCCTTTCTGTCAGGCAGAAGGGAAATCAACCAGCAAAGGAATTCGGCACACCAAAACCATGGGGGATCGAAGAATCCGGTTCTGCAAGGCCTGTAAAAAGAAATTTACGCCGAAGAATCAAAAGCCGCTAGAGCAGACAGAAGAGACATCACAACCAGCCGCGGGGACCAAACATTCCGCGACTGCAGACAACTATTCGAGTGGCACGCCCCCAACGGATACTTCGCATGGATCAGGCCACTGAATTCAACATCATTCGGATTATAAATCCGTTGGCGGTAGGGTAATGCCATCGCAAATAATAAGTGCGTTATTAGAATATTGTGTCGGAACGTAGTGGTGATCGCCATCGCCTGTCCTGCGGACAGACGCGGCCACCCTTCCTATTTTTCAAAGGTACAGCTTCTAATTAAGCTAGGTATAAATTGTACAATTGGTAGTTTTACGTCGGGTTCATCCCCGTAGAACGGAGATGAACTATTCCACCTCGATACCCTGCAGGATGGCGTCATTTTCTGCTGTTGCGGCAACGACAATCACAATCTTACCATCCTGATCCGGTGCTATGTTTTCGATGCGGATATCCGCTGCCATATTGAGCTGTCCTGCCGCGGTGGCCGGATCCCAGTTCTGCCGAATCGTGCTGCCGTTGATCTCGATGTCCATGGGCCGGTCTCCGGACTTTGTAAGCCACAGTTCCGCAAACTTCAAATGCACGGTGTAAAGCCCCGGGGGAACGGAGATGCCATAGGCCAGTTTACGGCCCGTTCGGGCAGTGCGATAGAGTTCCTGATCGTAGAGCGTCGGCGACGCCTGGCTTATCGCCGCATCGGATCGGATTGCCTTTCCGCCCGTAAAGGCAGAGTCGGCGCTCCAAATCATGCTGTTCCAGTCAACAAATTCCCTGTCCGCGCCACAGTCGATTCTAATGGTCGGCTTTGCTTCCGGCAATAACTCGATTGCTTGAACCAGGGCATCACCGGACTTCATGACAGGTTCCCAGCCGCTCGAAAAGCGGAGTACGATGCGGCCATTCTTATCTGGTACGATATACCTGAACACCCGTTCGTGCGCCTTGCGCGGCGCCCGGGCGGCCTGGCAGATGTCGAAGTTCCGTAAAACTTGCCGGCCATTAATGTCCAGATTAAAGGGACGCTGGAAGAAGTAGTCGTACTTCGTTTCGGCGAATTTCAAGCGGACCGAATAAAGCCCCGAAGTAACAGAGATGGAATACGTAAACTCCTTGCCCGAACGTCCGTGCCGGTATAATTCCGTATCCTCCGCGGTGGGAAGAACGCCTTCGATGGGCGTTTGCACCTCGATAGATTGTCCCCCATCGAAGAACGTGTCTGCGGACCACGTGTTTCCCGCTTTATCCTCATAAGGGGTGCTGGCGCCGCAGAGAATACGTACCACAGTCGGCTGCTCCGTAACCTGGGACGCGTCGGTATAAACAATCCTGGGCATCCAGGCCAGAATGTCATGGTCGGGCGACGTACCCTTGTCCAGTATGAAACGGATGGCATCTCCCGGCTTCACATCCACAACGAAATTATGATTGATTCCATCCATATTGTTGAGCGGAATCGCCGCCCAGCCATCGGCTGGCCAAACCTGTTTCTCGTTATGCATGATCCGGATGTGGAGAGGTTCACCCTGGCTGCGATGATAGTACTCCTTGACAGCCTTGCCGGTAACCCGCACCGTACCCGGTTGCGGCGCAATCCACGTCCGCACGCACATCGCCGAGGCGGACGCCTGTTGCCAACCCCGGCCGCACCGGCCGGTCGCCGCTCCCTCCCAATACCCCTCGGCCGCGCTGATTCGGCGTACCATAGCATTCGGCTGTCGGCACGCCTGCCCGCGGGATCCAGGTCATAGGCTGATACGTAGTCCCATCCGTGCCGGTCTCCGCCAACCAACCATTCCGGTCGGCCTCCGGCCCGTGGGCTCCAAGTGCCGCATAGGTCAGCGGTTCGTCCGGAATCGGCACGGCCTTCGTCCAGCCGCTGGCGTTGCCATCGCCGTCCACGGTACGCACGTAGTATTCCGCTTTAAGATCCCAACCGGCGGAACGATCGAAGAAGGCCAGGCCCGTCGCCGTCCGGCCCAGGACGTTCTGGCCGCGCCGGACCTCATAGTAACTGATCCAGTTGTCATCGGCTCCCGGGGACCAGTAGAGCATGACGCCCGTATGGCCGAGGTTCGTCTCCCGGCGTGACAGCACTCTGCCGGGTGCAATGGGTGCGGTTTGGTCGCGGCCGCTGCCCGGACGATTCGGCAGATTCAGATAGATATACACACCGGCCGGCTGGTTCTTGATCTGGATGCCGTTCTGCATCAAGTCGCGGCCGGTTCGCGTCACGCCCGGCTCCTTCGAGTCCGCCATTACCTCTTGCCGGGTGCAATCCTCCCCGGCGAAGGGCGCAGCCGCCGGCACGGAAGCAGTCAAAGGCGTTCCCTGGCCGCCCTCGACCAGATAGTCGTGCTCGGGCAGAAGTCCTCGCGGGAAGATCGTCACGACACGATTGACCTCGCGTTCGACGACGATCAGTGCTCGCTTCCGGTCGAAGCTGAGGCGTTGGAAGTAGTAGGCCTCGGTGTCGCCCAGAACCACCGGACGCGGCGCCAAAGACCATCGACCCGCCACACCCGTCTGCAGCAGGTAGTGATACAGATCGGCAATGCTCCGGAACAGCGTTTTTTCCTCGGCTGTGGGGCAGAAATGATACTTGGGGACCATCGTAATCATTCTGCGCCGCGTCGCGGAACCCATCGCCAGATTGTCGAACCATTTGTCGGGAAGATGGAGATAAGAGAAGTAGGAGTTGCTGAATTCAGGCCCCGGCCAGTCGGTGTCGTAGTGGACATCCCCGTAGCGCTGCCACTCGAACGTGTGGGCGTACGTCGCGCCGCTCGAGCAGGTATGGAAGGAGCAGCACGGATGATTGTCGAGAAACTCCGCCACCGTGTCCCGGAATAGGCGGCCGTGATCACCGCTGGCGACCACCCCGTCGGACCGCCACTGGAAGGTGCCCCAGGCGCCGACCTTGCCGTTCATATCCTCCAGGGGGCGATTGCCGGGTATCCATATCATTTGCTTCATGCCGAACTTGCTGCCATAGCGGAGCGATTCTGCAAAATCCGTCCCCTCCATGTTACACACCCAGATGTTCTGGTCCGCCGCCCACCCGGCGTCATTCCAGACGAGCTCCATCCCGCATTCCCGCAGAACATCGATAGTATCCGCGTTAGAGCGAGCCAGCCTGCCGGCGAACTGCTGCTGCAAGTTCGTGTCGTTGTACCAGGTCTCGACGGCCCACGGCATCAATGCAAACCAGTCGTCGTGGGTATAGTCCCACAGGTATTCATACTGCCAGGCGTAGAGCGAGGCAGCCATGTCGTCCAGGGCAGCCTGCCAGGCATAGAGCTGCGCCATCACACCACCCAGGTCTCCATGTAAAGCGTCGTTTCGGTGAAAAACACCCATGGTGACCGTCGGCAGCACTATGCTTGCGCCGGGGGCCAGCTCGGGTACATCCAGGTCTCGAAGGGGGGTTCCGGCGGAAATGTGACAGGGCTGGTTCGGTTTGCGATCCAGGGCGAGCGTCCAGCGATCGAAGAAGCTGTCCAGGGCGACGAACAGCCCATCGTTTGCGCCTCCCTCACGCTGGAGAGCCAGCCAGGGAGTAAGCTGGCCGGTGCCGTAGGCGACGAGTTCCTTGCGATACGAGGGGCCGACGCTCTCGCGGTGCAGCACGCCCGCGGTAATTCTCTGGTTGTTGGCCCCGGTCATCCAATAAGCGGTGAACGGTCCCTGGTCGGTGCTTTGTACGTTAATCGAGAAGCTGCCGTCGCGGCCATGCAGGGCAATCGCCTCCGTCCCGGTGTTGTGCAGTTCCGCCCATTGCCGCAGAATCGGCGTACCGGGAAAGGCCGCTACGTGGTAGGCGGCCTTCAGCGTGGAATCT
>JAKJEP010000110.1:0-265 GCA_022705365.1 Planctomycetota bacterium
TAATTCTTTGACAGTACTCCTTGAAGGCAAGCGAGTAGTTGCAACTTCATCTAACTCACTGATAATATTGAATATGGATGCATGTGAAGTTTTGCATAAGCATACATCTGGCCGTTCTACCAGTCGCTTTTGCAGGGTTTTCCCAGATAGACGTCACATCTTATGGGTGTCAAATAGTAACCTCCAGATTTGGAATACAGAAACAGGACAGATAATAAGTACAACAGACATTCGCGATTATCTAAAAAATCCTATAGATGTTGAA
>JAKJEP010000110.1:275-9545 GCA_022705365.1 Planctomycetota bacterium
GGCCCAAGCCCATATGGCAGTATAGTCATTTGTGATCTAAAAACAGGCCATAGGGGGCATATAAAGACAGACAATGGTGGTTATGTCGACCAGATAAAGTTATTCGCGAATGACCGGCGAATTGCCTTGGCAACAACTAGTGATGGTTATAGAACTGTCCTGAATGCGTCTATTTATGTTTGGGAATTAGATGATTTGTTCAACCGTGGGCATCCGATCTGTCAGTTTGTTGGACATTCAGGGCCCATTACTTATATGTCTATAACTGCTAATGGCCATTGGGTGGTATCGGCGGGACTGGATAAAAGACTAAAAGTTTGGGAGGCAGAAAGCGGCGAGGAAATTGCCAGTTTTTATGGTGAAAGCAGTTTTGTTTGTTGTGCTATTAAAGAGAGGGGTTTAATTACAAATGCTTCGATCCAGGATAATCTTAAAGATGATGACTTTATAATTGTAGCAGGAGAAGAATCAGGAAGAATACATTTTCTGAAGCTTGAAGAACCTAATTGATAAGCGAATTAACTTGAGAGGCATAGAAAGATGAACGTTAAATCGTATAAACTCCGGATTGCATTTGAATTATTAAGAAGCACCCTTCCGGTCGTGATTTTTGTGGCCGTTTATGCCTTTTCTTATTTCGCCTACTGTCATCATTATCATATCCAGGGAATGGAGGTTCATCCCTCGGAATTATTATACAAATCGCTGCGTCTGTTTGTCGTAGAGGGGGAGATCGATGAGCCGAGGGTGTCGGGATTTCTCAATGTGATGCGGTTTGTCGCGCCGCTGACGACTGTGATGGGGGCCATTGCGGCCTTTACGGTGCTGCTGGGCAGGCGGTTCAAAGATCTTCGTCTGACGACGCTTGCCGACCACGTCGTCATCTGCGGCCTGGGCCGGAAGGGCAACAGCCTGGCCCGTCAATTTCGGGCGCAGGGTAAAAAGGTCGTGGTCATCGATATCGACGAGAGTAACGAGTATTTTTCCATCCAGATGCTATCCAATATCTGGACGATCGCCGGAAACGCCGCAGATCCGGAAATCCTGGCCAAAGCCAATCTGTCCACCGCCGACTGCCTGGTAATTGCCACCGGTTCCGACAGCACGAATATCAATATCCTGATCCATGCCGCCAACCAGGTAAAGGCCCGAAAGCATCACGATCCGTTACATGTAGTCCTGCATATGTATGACTCGGCAATCTGTCCGCTGATGCGAAATAAACAGGTCCTCATGTCCATCCGCCAACGTGTGAATCTGGTTACCGTCAATATGTATGAACTGGCTGCCAGGCAGTTGTTCCTCAATGACATGCTGGATAATATGCCGACCGACATCCAGAGTAAACAGCGCATGCACGTTGCAATCGCCGGCTTCGGTAATATGGGGCAGGCGATTGCCTTGCAGACCGCCAAAACAGGTCATTTCGCAAGTGCCGCCCCGTGGGAAATGGGGGGCGACAGGAATAATCAGACACCCAAACCTCTTCTAAAACCGCTCATCACGATTATCGATGAAAATGCGGAAAAGGCAGGTAAAGAATTCACGAACAGATTTTCCCAATTTGTAGATCTTTGTGAAATCAACACCATTGAGGGGGACATTCATGACCCGGCAGTCTATAATCATTTTGTTGATCTGCTGAAAAACGAAACTTATCTTTCGAGTATTTTCATCTGCTACGAAGATGATTATTACAATATTAAAAATGGATTGAGTATCATCGATCGATTGAAACAACAATACGAACGCAAGAAGTTTCTGGAAAGTATCGATATCTTCGTGGAACTCTCCGAATCTGAAGGCTTGTATCATCTGCTGGAGGAGGAAAACGCGGAAACTGCGTTAGCCCGGCAGTTGAAGGGCTTTATGGCAGTTCCCGACTTGTTTTATACCGATGAAGGAAACAATGCGGGTTATGAAATCATGGGGCGGGTCTTTGCCGCTTCTTATGAAGAGCAATTCGACCTGCCGGATGGCATCAAAAAGCCCGGGTGGGATAATCTCAGCTTTCGCCTGCAGGATTCCAATATGCAGGCCGCACATCATATCGGGGTTAAACTCAGGACTCTTGGCTATCAAGCAGTGCCATCCGTAGATGGTATTTTCCTGAGCGATAAAAAAGGCGGCCCCTTCTTCCCCGATCCAGGAATACAATTGCCGATTACTGATGAGGAGAGGGAAATCCTTGCTGTCATGGAACACAACCGATGGTTGGCGGAGATAAAATTAGAAGGATACACCTATTCAAGTAGTAAAGATCCCAATAGCAGAAAGCACCCTTGCTGTGTTCCGTGGGAGCGATTGGATGAAAAAAACAAAGTCAAAGATTTGGCCCAAATTGACATCATCCCCGTTGCCCTATTGAATGCCGGCTTCATTCCGATGAAAATGGTCCTGGCCAATCTGTATCAAAACTTAGATTCGCGGCATAAACTGTTATTTGAAGACTTAGCAATTGGCCTTCTCAACGGGGGAGCCGCACTGGTCGAGAAAGCCAAACAATGTAAAATCAACGACTTCTTGGGCAAGACTCAGTCAAAAGAGATATTACTCATCTCGGGTGTCTCTGATGAATCACAGTTTGACCAAAAAGCAAAAGAAAAGCTGACCTCTGTTCTTTCCAATTTCGCGGGGGTTGTGATATCCGGCAGGATCAGCGCCGGGATTCAACAACACATCTGTTCGATAACGGATAACCTTCGAAAACAGAATCGGAAAATGTACGTACTGCTTGGCTATCTGCCCCAAAAACTTTCTTCTGACAATCTTGATTCGAGGTATGACCGGCTGATTAAGACCCAAGGTGTGGAATTTTCAGAGTTGGAGTCAATCCAATGCTGGCTCGATATTGTACTGGCTGGGTTTGAGCCTTCCCAAGTAAAATACGTATGCTTCAAAAGCGAGGACGACGGATTTGATTTTCAGCTTTCAAAAGAACTTGGAGCCAATGTTGAAATTCTTAACTAGCTGCTTCCACGGTATTTTATTGGTAACAATAGCGAGCAAGATCATCGAAGGTTGACTACAACTGTCGGAAGTTGTCAAGTCAAAGTAAGGTCTCGACGAAGTAGTGCGACCAGCTAAGGCTGGGGTGTTCAGAGGGAGTCAGTCCCTCAAGAGTACAAGCCAGAACTCTTTAGCATGAATGGCAGGAAGGAGAGTAATCGAATGACCTGAAGCCTATTGACCAAGCCATCGTAAGGGCTGCCTGATCCCCGTGCAGCTCGGACCTCGGCTTACGGGAAGCATGGATTGCCAGCACAAAAAAAAGATTTTATTCCTAACACACTGGAATATAAGTGTTTAGAAAAAACTCAATTTTTTGGTAATTCCGGGAACCCTTTTTCCCGCCAAAATGCATGCAATATTTTTACGGGTAGGGAGTCAAGGCTGACACAAATTTATCACGGGTATTCGCCACGAAGCCGCCACTGAAAGTTGCCTACCTACACCCCCCGGGGGGCTGATCGTCCGGTCCGCTTCGCCTCCGACAGTCCATCCACCCGAGCCGCGCATCCCGTCCACCAGCCCGATGTCTCGGCCGCTTCCCGGCTCGGATGCCAAGTGACAAAGCTACAAAGCAGGCAGAGGTATCAGGAAACTCCGGACTGGAATACCGGGCTGGCAGTGTATCTGACGAGGCGTGGAGGAAGAGGGTGGGAAAGCGAGAGGGGCGGACGCCAAACAGCGAATAAATTTTTGCCCACTTGAGAAAAAAATAGTGTCAAGTTTAAGGTTTTGGGAATTTTGTTGGTAAGTGGTTATTTCGCAATAGCAAAATCTAAAAAAACTACGCCGGTTTCAAGAACACTTTTTTTGACATTCAGATTTCTGGAGGTATGTTTATGTAGGCATGCAAGAGAAAGGAACTGTCAATGAGAATTACTGCTGCATACATAAGAGTCTCGACCTATGATCAGGAGAATGGCATCAAAAGCCAAGAGAAGGCCGTCAGAGACTATATCCGCAACCATGGTATACAGAATGTCAAATGGTACCATGATCGTGTATCTGGGGCCACTACCGAGCGTCCTGCGCTGCGTACGTTGCAGAAGGACATCTTTTTGGGTAAGGTCGATACCGTGGTCTGCTGGAAGCTGGATCGCCTGAGCCGATCCATGAAGGACGGGATCAACGTCCTGACGGAGTGGTGTGACAAAGGCATCCATATCGTTGCGGTGTCTCAACAGATCGACTTCAACGGCACCGTGGGCCGGCTCATAGCCTCGGTATTGTTGGCCGTGGCGGAAATGGAACGACAAAATATCTCGGAGAACGTGAAGCGGGGCATGGCGGCAGCTAAGGAACGTGGTGTGAAGCTGGGTAAGCGCCCCAGCTTGTTTGCCAAGGATGTTGTGCCGCTGCAAGCCACCGGGATGACGATCACGCAGATAGCTGAGAAACTGGGCAAGAGCCGACAGGCAATATATGACGCACTCAGCCGGGGGTAGACCGGCTATTCAAAAAAATGTCGATGAGGGATATCTTACCACCTAACGAATTTGGACATAAACTGCCAGCTTTCCACAACTTTCCCACAGATTTTTGACATTTTTGCCAGACAATTGCCAGCAAAATACCAGACACGAAAATTCATAAGACTATTCAATAAAGGAAATTGTATAAATATTTGTACATATTTTGTGCTTTTTGGTAAAAATTACTTTTCTGGCAGCATTTTCTTCCTGCTGATGGCTCATGGCTGACACATGAGTTTTTATGGATTTTGCGGATGGCTGTTTTAATCACTGTCCTAGTGACTGTCCTATTTTTAGAGTCACGAATCGTGGTAGAATCGTATAGGAACCGTAACCAATTGTATCTGTTAATTCTCTATAAATAAACAGGTTACGCCATAAACTGTTATTTGCAAAGAAGAAAGAAAAAGGGCGGGATAGTATCCCGCCCTCTCCGCTTTTTTCACAAGATGTTCATAATTTTTTAATATTTGCGGCGTATTTGTTATACCCTTACGTATATACTCCGTTGATTTTAGACACCAAGCCTATTTGAACTCCTTTTTGTAAGAAAAAGATTTCGTTAATCTGATCAGTGAATTATTATATGATTAATCTGAGTCTACCAAATTGCAATGAAACTTGCAATAGCGATGCACATTCAGGCTACTATTGTGCTTCGGTTGCAATTCGGTCAGCATCATAAGTCGTTATTTTACAAGTATAAACCATTTTACATTAATTACTTACAAACGCGATGCTCGAACTCATAACCCGGAGGTCGCAGGTTCGAATCCTGCCCCCGCTAGTTGTTGTCAGTAAGGGACTTGCGTTAATCGTGAGTCCCTTTTTGTATGGCAAATTTTGGGCAAGTGTGTCCTAAAGTGTGTCCTATTTTCGCCAAATCAAGGGGCTTTAGCAGCAAGAAAACTTTTTTTGAAGGAGCCCTGAATATGGCAAGTCTGGTCAGACGTGGAAAGGTCTATTATGTGCATTTTTATGTCAACGGTCGGAAAAAAAGGGTAAGTTTGCAAACCGAATCCTTCCAAATTGCCAAGGAAAAAGTTCGTCAAATCGAATCCTCCCTGGCCCAGGGAGAGGATTGCCCTCTACCCAGCCGAACCCCCTTGACTCAGGTACTTTCGGCCTATGTGAAGCACATACGCACGATAAAGACGGCTAAAAGCGCCCAGACCGATGTTTACTACCTTCGGCAGATATTTTTGGGGCAATCTGCCCGGAATTGGAGATTACCAGCCGGAAAATAAGTCAAAAAACCATGAAATGTCCGCCTAAGCCTGGGGTGGACCGCCGATTAAGGGCAAAAGTGATAGAAGTCCAGTATATTGAACAAATTACCACCGCTGATATTGCCGATTTTATATCCAATTCGGTTCGAAGCAGAGGTTTAAGCCCCAGGACGGCCAATCGATACCGGGAGATCACACATCGATTGATAAACTGGGCTTCATAACAGGGGCGGGTCAAAATGCCCGCCGGCATTAATCCGGCCGGCAGGGTGCCCCCCGGGGGGCGGAGGGTGTCCAATTGATAGTTGAAGGTTAGGAAAAGAAAGGCGGCTCCTGTGGCTGAATCGTGTATAATTCAGCCGTGAAAAAATTTAAGACTTTTAGTGGGGGATTGTTGTTTTTTGGAGGGTTTGCCGGTAGTTCCAGGGCAGCCAGCAATCGGGATGGGGCGATACCTCGCCGGCGTGTTTCTGTACTTGGGTGAGGTAATCGAAGGGATTAATCTCGTTGAGTTCGCAGGTGTGAATTAAACTCATAAACAGGCCCCCTAACTGAATGATCTTTCCGAATGGTTCAGGATTTTGGATTTGCTCCGTTGGCGGGATTCTGCTTCGTTTTGTGGTATTCCTCCACTTTATGCCGGACAATATCCCCGGCGATCATATAAATCACATCTTCGGCGATGTTGGTGGCGTGGTCGGCGATCCGCTCCAGATGCCGCGATACGGAAAGAATATGGATCAGCGATTCGAGGTGCTGGGGATATTTGCGAATGCCCTCCTGCACTTTCAGGTACATGGCTCGATTCAGGGCATCCACCTGGTCATCCGCGGCACAGACCCGGTAGGCCGCCTGGGCATCCAGATGGACCAGGGCGTCCAGGCTTTGGGTGAGCATGGCCTGGGCCTTCTGGGCCATGGTGATAAAGTCGAATCCCATCGGGACCTCCGGCTGGCCGGCCAGAAACAAAGCCCGTTCGGCGATATTGACCGCCAGGTCGCCGATCCGCTCCAGGTCGCTGTTGATTTTCAAAACGGAGATGAGAAACCGCAGGTCGATGGCTACCGGCTGATGCAGGGCCAGGATTTTCAGACAATCCTCCTCGTTCTCGACTTCCATCTGGTCAATCTCCATATCCCGGTCGATGATCTGCTGGGCCAGGCAGGCATCCCGCTGCTCAATGGCCAGGGTGGCGTCCTGCACTTTGCTTTCGATTTTCGCGCCCAGCACCAGAATCTTTTTCTTCAGGTGTTCGATCTCGCGTTCCAGATGTTTAGCCATTGTGAAGTTCCTTTCTAAAAGCGCCGGTCGTATTGATACACCAGCGAACAAATATACGTGTCGTCCTTCAGCAGGACGGTCCCGTCGTCGTCCTTGGTGACTTTGGCGCCGGCATACGAAAAGGTATTCGGCAGTTCGTTGATGATTTCCACGCGGGACCAGGGCACGATGCGGACCATCAGGCAGCCTTCCCGCACGTCGCCGGGGGTATTGACCACCTTGCCGAAATGGTAGCTTTTGCAGTGCAGCCGTAGGTAGGACTCGTTCGATTCCAGAACCTGCCCTACGAGAATATGATTATGGGCATCGGCATATTCCTTGACGGTTCGCACTTTCCAGATTTTCCGGTCTTCGTAATTCATAGTATTCCTTATCCAAAACGCCCCGTGATGTAATCTTCCGTCTGTTTTTTTCCGGGGTTGGTAAAAATCCGCGAGGTGCTGTCATATTCGATCAGCTCGCCCAGACAGAAAAAGGCGGTGTTTTCGCTGACGCGAGCCGCCTGCTGCATATTGTGGGTTACGATGATGATGGTGTAATTCGTTTTCAGTTGGGTAATCAGATCTTCAATGCGGGCGGTGGCCAGCGGATCCAGGGCGGAGCAGGGTTCATCCATCAGCAGGATATTGGGTTTGGTAGCCAGCGCCCGGGCGATGCACAGCCGCTGCTGCTGGCCGCCGGAGAGGGCCAGGGCCGACTTGTCCAGTTCGTCCTTGACCTCCTCCCACAAGGCCGCCTTCCGCAAACATTCCTCCACGATCTGGTCCAGTGCCGCCCGGCCGCGAATCCCCTGCAGGCGGGGCCCGTAGGTGATGTTGTCGTAGATGCTCTTGGCAAAGGGATTGGGTTTCTGAAACACCATTCCGACCTGCTGCCGCAGGTTCACCAGATTGGTCCGCTTGTCATAGACCGGGTGGCCGTTGACCTCCAGCAACCCTTCGGTGCGGGTATGCGGGATTAAATCGTTCATCCGGTTGATGCTCCGCAGGAAGGTGCTTTTGCCGCAGCCGCTGGGGCCGATGATGGCGGTAACGCGGCAGGGCAGGATCTCCATGGTGATTTTTTGCACGCCCATTTTGGAGCCGTAATAAAAGCTGAAATCCCGGGAGCGGATAATCGCACAGGAACAATCCATCGATGTACCACTTGCTTCCTGCGTATTGGTTTCTTGATCGCTCTCGGAGGGTACAGATGGTTTTACACTCATCCGGGGTATTTGGAGTTGCGTCATTTTGTCGTTTCCTTTCGGTGGTTCGGGCATGGCCGGTTATCCTCGCAGCTTTCGGGATATCCGGGACCTCAACACGATCGCCAGGATGTTCAGGCATAAGACCATCAGAATCAGGGTCATCACCATGCCGTATTGCTGATGCGGCACCAGCATGGCCAGCCGGTCGCCCACCGCCAGATCGTAGCTGCCGTAGGACAGGGTCCGCGTCGGGTCCAGAACCGATTTCGGCAGCGGCCCCAGGGCGATGGCGCCGGTAAATAATATGGGGGCGGTCTCGCCGGCCGCCCGGCTGAGGCTTAAAATAATTCCCGTGAGAATACCCGGCAGTGCCGCCGGAAGGGTAACTTTGACGAATGTTCGGAACTCGCCGGCTCCCAGAGCCAGAGACGCTTCCTTATAGGTCTTGGGAACCGCCCGGATCGCCTCTTCGCTGGCCCGGATGATTACCGGCAAAACCAGCAGCGCCAGCGTTAGGCCCGCCGCCAGAATACCGGGTTTGGAGGGCAGTCCCAGCTTGGGGAATAAAAACAGGATATAAAACGCCAGCCCGAACAGGCCGAACACAATGCTCGGCACGCCCGCCAGCGTATTGATGCAGGTCCGGATGATCCTGACCGCCACCGTATCACCGGCACACTCCACCAGATACCCGGCCGCGACAATCCCCAGCGGCACCGCTGCGAGCATCGCCAGCACCGTCAGCAGCAGCGTCCCGAGGATTTCCGGCCCCACCCCGCCGAAGTAATGACCCGCGACGCTGTCGTCAATAAAAAACTGCCAGTAGAAGGTCAGCCGCGGATTCAGCATCTGCGGCAATTCTTCTTCCATCTGCCGGAACCACGGCTCCAGCGAGGTCCCCCGGAATTGTTCGGCCCGGGGCGTCAGTTTTTTCTCCAGCGGCCGGCCCGGACCGGCTTCCACCCATTCCTCCACCCAGAGCAGATGGTGCAGATGTTTTTGCGCCAGGTCCCAGCGGGTGGCTCCGTACTGGTCCATAATCAAAGCCGGCCGCGGCTCGGTGGGGGCAGGCCCCAGCAACTGCCGCAGC
>JAKJEP010000111.1:0-411 GCA_022705365.1 Planctomycetota bacterium
CAATAAGCTCGCGTTTGCGATAGATATGATCGCCCATCGTGATCAGATTGACGCCGTACCGCAGCATCTTGTCATAGCAGGTCACCGTCATCCCCGAACCGCCGGAACTGTTTTCGGCGTTGACGATCACGCAATCAATCTGCTGTTCCTTGACGATGGCAGCCAGATGATCCGCCAGCACCTGCCGGCCGGGCCGGCCCACGACATCTCCGACACAGAGCAGCTTTATCTGCATGATACCTTCCAATCTATTGGGATTCGGGGCCTAAGACCCGGAACACGCCCGCCGCAGTCAGCGGGCATATTCGACACATCGCACTTCACGCAGCAGCGTTACCTTGACTTCGCCCGGATAGGTCAGTTCATCTTCGATCTTCTGGGCGATATCCCGCGCGGTTTTCCAGGCGGTGG
>JAKJEP010000111.1:450-9536 GCA_022705365.1 Planctomycetota bacterium
CCCGGATTTCCCGGCCCGCCTGAATGGCATAGGCCTGCCTGATCCCGCTAAAACCGGTCGCGATATTTTCCAGGCTTTCCAGCCGCTTGATATACCGTTCCAGCGTCTCCCGCCGTGCTCCCGGCCGCGAGGCACTCATGGCATCGGCCGCCGCCACCAGCGGCGTGTACGGAGAAATCGGCGGAATATCCCCATGATGAGCCGCTATGGCATTGATCACTTCTTTGCTTTCGTTGAATTTCTTTACCAGGTCCGCACCAATCGCCGGGTGGCCGCCTTCCACCTCGTGATCCACCGCCTTCCCAATATCATGCAGCAGCCCGCACCGACGCGCCAGTCCCCCATCCAATCCCAGCTCATCCGCCATCGCCTGACACAGAAAAGCAACCTCGATGCTGTGACGCAGGACATTCTGCCCATAGCTGGTCCGATAATTCAGACGCCCCAGATAGGGCAGCAGCTTGCCGTTTAACCCGTTGACATTAGCCTCCAGCGTAACCTGCTTGCCGATCTCAATGACCTTATCATCCACTTCCTTCTGGGTCTCTTCGACGATCTCCTCAATCCGGGAGGGATGAATCCGCCCATCCTGGATCAGTTTTTCCAGACTGATTCGCGCCACCTCCCGCCGAATCGGATCAAACGCCGAAACCACCACCACCCCGGGCGTGTCATCGATGATGACATCCACACCGGTCGCCTTTTCAAAGGCCCGGATATTCCGCCCTTCCCGCCCTATCACCCGGCCTTTCATCTCATCGTTGGGTATATCTACCGTCGAAACCGTGCTGTCACAGGTGTGCTCGGCGGCGTACCGCTGAATCGCATTCAGGACGATCTCCCGGCTGCGGCTGTGGGCTTCTTCTTTGGCCGTATTGACCACCCGCTCAATCATGACCGAGGCCTCGCGATTCACCTCCCCTTCCATATTCTTCAGCAAAATCTGCTTGGCTTCCTCTTCGCTCAGCGACGAGATCCGCAGCAGTTGGGCACGCTGCTCCGCCAGCGTCGTGGTTAATTGCTGGTCCTTGCTGGCAATGCTCCGCTCCCGATTGGCCAGGTTTTTATCCCGCTTCTCCAGCTCCTTTTCCTTACCTACAATCCCTTCCCACTTCTTGTCAACATTATCCTCCCGCTTGTTTAAATGCCGCTCCATTTCTCGCAATTCATTCCGAACCGCCGCCGTTTCCTTTTCAAATTCTTCCCGCCGCTTGATTAATTCCGCCTTCGACTCCAACTGGGCCGTCTTAACTATGTTTTCCGCTTTTAATTCCGCATCATAAACCATCGTCTGGCTCTGCTTCTGCGCCGCTTCCAGCCGCGATTTTCCCACGACTTTCTGGACGAACCACAATACCGCGGCTCCCCCGCCCAACCCCAAAAGCAACGCCAAAACCAGATGAAAACCATTAACTGCCAATACCTGTAATTCTTGCATACATATTTCTCCGCACTATCTATATATTATTCTTTAGCGGTCCTGTCATAGACCGATTAACCGTCCGCTACCCTTTCCAACAACCATGTTACCCACGGATGCCGAAATGCCAGGTTATCGGACACAACATGCACGTTCCTTGCGGAACTAAATACAAGAGGGGATCACAACAGAAGAAGGGCTGAACGTATCTTCGGTATCAGGAAAAATTACTTATCTTTAGAAAAAGAAAAATCTTACGACTCTATCAAGCTCCCTAAAAAATTCTGCGAGCAAGTAAAGTACGTAATACCCCGGCACGGCAGGAAACAAACCTCCCTGACTACTTCCATGCTATTTACTATAAACACCTTTGTTTCAGGCATTTTAAATCCTTACGCCAACTGCTTCAACCGGGTTGCTATACGTTCGACAATCATTTTCCTAAAAACATTTTCCAGACTATTTTTCGCCAGAACCCAATACGCCCTGGCACGCTATGGCTTACCTTTCTGCCGATTTGGCCTGATGAAAGATAAAACCATTCAGATAATTCATCTACTTCCTCAGCTAAAACCCTCCCCTCAAGCAATTCTATTTGCTCTCCTTTCTAATTCATTTCTATTTTCAGGTCTCGCTGAAATATATTATCTCCACTATATTTATCGCTTCTACCTATTCTTATACATGAATCTATATACCGGTCAAGAAAAATTAATTTTCAACCACCGATATAAGTTGCATGTTCTTTATTTGCAGATATTTACATTCATTCAACCTCCGTTTGCCCCCCGCGGCATATTACAAATATCCGGAATCCGCACGCCCTTTTGCGTTTTTTTGACGGAACCGCCAAAAGTCGATATTGACCTCCAAAACAGCCCTGACTCTCTCATAACAAAGGGTCAAAGAGCTTTTGACGCTGGCGTCTTTTTCTGTAAATTTCCCGGTTTTCTTTCCATACAGCCTTCCTGAAGTTTGGTTGTAAAGAGTATTTTCTCCGGTTATAATCCCTGCCCGGAGTGAAATTATGATTATAACCATTGATGGACCTGCCGGTTCCGGCAAAAGCACAGCAGCCGCCCAACTGGCCCAACGGCTTGCCATCGCCTATCTGGACACCGGGGCGATGTACCGGGCAATTACCCTCCCCGCCGAAATGGAACGGCTGGCCCAAACCTGCAACATCAGACTGGCCCGCGAAAATGCCTGCAACAAGGTCTGGGTAAACGGCAAAGATATAACCGAGGCGATTCGCAGGCCGCAGGTCACCGCCGCCGCCCATCTGGTCGCCTCCAATCCGGCCATTCGAGCACAACTGGTTGTGAAACAAAGAGATATCGCCCGGCAGCACCCCTCCCTCGTTACCGAGGGCCGCGACCAGGGAACGGTAGTCTTCCCCCAGGCGGACTACAAATTTTACCTGGACGCCAGTCCCGAATGCCGGGCCAAACGCCGCTGGCAGGAGCTAAAACAGAAAAATCTCGACCTCTCGTTCGAGGAAATCCTCCATTCCCAGCAGCAGCGCGACCAGCGGGACTCAACCCGCACAGTCGCTCCCCTAAAACCCGCTGAAGAGGCGGTGGTCATCGATACGACCCATATGACCATCGAAGAGGTCGTGGACTATTTATACAACTATGTAAAAGGCAAGCGGTAATAAAGATGCGGCTCTGGTATAAATTCTGGCAAGTGGCTTCCATGGTGGTCTTTTGCGGTTTTTTCCGCGTCCGGGTGTTCGGCCGGGAAAATGTCCCAATGACTGGTCCGGTCATCCTGCTCTGCAACCACCAGAGCTTTCTGGATCCGATTCTTTGCGGACTGGGACTGCAGCGCGAACTGGATTATGTCGCCCGGGATAGCCTCTTCCACAACCGCTGGTTTGGCAAATATATCTCCTCCTTAAATGCCTTCCCCATTCAGCGGGACCGGGCCGACGTGGCCGCCATCAAACTGATTATCGAACGCTTGAAAAACGACCGGGCCATTGTCTTATTTCCCGAATCCACCCGCACCCCGGACGGAAAAATCAGGCCCATCAAGAGCGGCTTTGAGCTGATAGCCCGCAAATCCCGCGCCACAACGGTTCCGGTCGTGGTGGATGGCGCCTTTGAAGCCTGGTCGCGCCATCAGCGGCTGCCGGCCCTGGGCAAGATTCAGGTCATATTCGGCAAGGCCATCACCCCCCAGGAAAGCCGGAACATGGGCCGGGATGAATTTGTCGATTGCATCAACCGCCAGCTTCGCTCCATGCAGAACCGCCTGCGGGAACAAAGCGGAAAAAAACCCTATTCCTATGAGTAAAAGATAGTTATGGAAGTTCTGGTAGCAGACAAAAAAGGATTTTGCTTCGGGGTCAAACATGCCATTTCCCTGGCGGAAAAACTGCTGGCCGAGGGAAAAAAGGTCTATTGCCTGGGAGATCTCATCCACAACAAACAGGTGGTAAACCGGCTCTCCCAAGCAGGTCTGGAGGTGGTGGAGAATCTCGACCAGATTCCCTCCGGTGCTGCCCCAAATCAAATATCCGGACCAATCCCCACCGTTTTGATTCGCAGCCACGGCTGCCGACCCGAACTGGCCGAAGAGGTCAAAAAAAGAGGATTCCATCTGGTGGATGCCACCTGCATTCTGGTCAAACATGCCCAGAAAATCGTCAGCGAACTGGATCAGCAGGGCTATCAGGTGATTATCGTCGGCGACCCCAATCATCCGGAGGTCCAGGGGGTAATCGGATACGCTCCCGATGTCCTGGTGGTGGAGAATGAAAACGACCTGGTGAAAATCCCCCGGTCCTCGAAACTGGCCGTCATTTCCCAAACCACCCACTCCGCCGAAGATTTCGGCCGCATCGTCGGCCTGATTGCCATGGGCAGCTACGAGGAGATGAAAGTGGTCAATACCATCTGCCGCGAAACCGCCCGGCGCCAGGATTCCGCCATCAACCTCTGCCAGCAGGTAGAGGTGATGTTTGTCCTGGGCTCCCGGCACAGCGCCAACACCCGCGAACTGGCCAATCTCTGCCAGAGAAACGGCGTGGAAACCCATCATCTGCAAAACTGGGAGGAATTTTCACCGGATTTCGTCAAAGACAAGCACCGGGCCGGCGTTACCGCCGGTGCCTCGACCCCGGACTGGATTATCGAGGAATTCGTGGAAAATCTAAAGGCATTATAAACCCCCCTGGCAAAAGGTATGCCCACAAAGAAAGGCTCACAATCACTTCATAACCGCCTGTTTTTAAATAGGTTAGAGGCAATGTGGGGATACAGACACTTTCACCCCTGGAATGATGTCAATCCGGCGCGGCCGCTCATCTGGGATCGATTCGCCTCTTGGGCGGATTGACCCAACTTAATCATTGACGAATGAATGTAATTCCGTTCTAATAACAGATTACCTCATAAGGTATGATACACAGCAAGGTCCCGGATTTACCGTGGCGGTCCGGAGCAGGCCTGGTAGCCCGAAGTTACAAGGAACGAAACAAAGGTATGGTAAACAGAAACATTTTTCAAAACTTCGAAATCAATGAACAGGAAATCGAACAACAGGTAGAGGAAGCGCTCGGGGTGGGAATCGATGCGGATATGCTGGCGGTCATCGATAAAACCGTGCAGAATTTTGATCCCGGCAGCATCCTGAAGGGGAAAATCGTCAATCATATCGGCAACGACGTCATTGTCGAAGTGGGCTTGAAAAGCGAAGGGACCATCGATGCCTCCGAATTCGACGATCCCGGCGAGATTCGAATAGGGGACACCATTGAAGTCCTGCTGGAATCCGTCGAATCCGACAGCGGGCTGGTCCAGTTAAGTAAACGAAAAGCAGACCGGATTCGCGGGTGGGAGCGGATTCTGGAGAAACATAAAGAAGGGGATATCATCAAGGGCAAAGTCACCCGCCGCATCAAGGGCGGCCTGCTGGTGGATGTGGGAGTGCCGGTCTTCCTGCCCGCTTCCCAGGTCGATGTCCGCCGCCCCGGCGATATCTCGGAATTCATCAATACCGAAATCGAAGCCAAAATTCTCAAAATCGATCAGGAACGGCGCAATATCGTCATCTCCCGCCGGAAAATGCTCGAGGAAACCCGGGCCAGCGCCAAACGGACGCTCCTGTCGGATATCGAGCCGGGCCAGATTCGCAAGGGAATCGTCAAAAACATCGCCGATTTCGGCGCCTTTGTCGATTTGGGCGGTCTGGACGGCCTGCTGCATATCACCGATATGAGCTGGGGCCGCATCAATCATCCGTCGGAACTGGTCCGCCTGGACGAAGAGATCGAAGTGAAGGTCCTGAGCATCGACCGCGAAAAAGAAAAAATCGCCCTCGGCCTGAAACAAAAAACCGAAAGCCCCTGGACCTCCGTGGAACAGCGCTATCCGGTCAATGGCGTCGTGAAAGGGCACGTCGTCAACATCACCAACTACGGGGCCTTCATCAAGCTGGAGGAAGGAGTGGAAGGGCTGGTGCACATCAGCGAAATGAGCTGGACCAAACGCATCAATCATCCCAGCGAAATGCTCAGCGTCGGCCAGGAAGTGGAAGTCGTCGTACTGGAAGTCAATTCGGCCAAGCAGGAAGTCTCGCTCGGCCTCAAGCAGCTTTCGGAAAATCCCTGGACGCACGTCGCTAACAAGTATCCGCCCGGAACCATCGTGGAAGGCAAGGTCCGCAACCTGGCCAATTACGGCGCCTTCATCGAAATCGAAGAAGGAATTGACGGCCTGCTGCATGTTTCCGATATGAGCTGGACCAAAAAAATCAGCCATCCGGGCGAAATGATTAAAAAGAACGATATGATCAAATGCATTGTCCTGGCCGTGGACCAGGAAAAACAGCGGGTCGCGCTGGGTCTCAAACAGATGACCGAAGACCCCTGGGCACGCGCCATCCCCGAGAAATACCTGGCCGGCCAGATTGTACGCGGCAAAGTGACCAAACTGACCAATTTCGGCGTCTTCGTGGAACTGGAACCGGACCTGGAAGGCTTGCTCCATATTTCGGAGCTTTCCGATCAGAAGGTGGAAGAGCCGCAGGACATCGTCAAACCCGGACAGGATATCGAGGTCAAGATCCTGCGGGTGGATATCGAAGACCGCAAGATCGGACTCTCCCTCAAACGGGCGCAATGGGCCACCGAAGATGAAGAAGGCGGCGATAAGGCCGAGGCCGAGCATCAGCGCGGTGGACTGGACAGCCATGCTCATTTGGGTACCGACCGCATCGATATGTCGATTTTCCGTTCCAAAGCCAAGGCACCCAAACCCGCAAAGGCCGATGCCGTTTCTCCCAACCCGGAAAACCAGCAGGAGACAACCGGCTCGGATGACAATCCCGCCGATGTCCAATAATCCCGGCGCCCGCTGCCGCAGAAGTTTCGCAGCACAGACGAACGAGGAGTAGATTTCGCTCCCGCCCGGAAACGCCGGAAACGGATTCATCCGGGAGAAAGTTTCTGCCGATAATAGCAGGGCAGCCGTGGAATTTCCGCGTGTTGCCAGGGATGCAGGAAAAGGAATTCCTGCTCTGGCGTGGTATGGCGTGGTGATGCGGTTTCCGACAGGGAACGCAAACGCATCGAGTACTTCCGGAACAGGCTTTCGCAGAGGAAAAACCGTGGACTCGACTTTACAGCTTTACCTGGAGGCTATCAACGAAGCTCCGCTCTTAACCGCCGCGGAAGAAAAGGAACTGGGCCGCCGGATCCTGGAACACAATGATATGGAAGCCCGCGACCGCATGATCCGCAGCAACCTGCGGCTGGTCGTCAATATCGCCAAAAAATTCGGCAATCGCGGCATGCCCCTGGCCGACCTGATTGAAGAAGGCAATCTGGGCCTCCTGCGGGCCGTCGAAGGCTTCGATCCCGAGCAGGGCTCCCGCTTCAGTACCTATGCCTCCTGGTGGATTAAACAGGCCATTAAACGGGCCTTGATCAACAGCGTCCAGCCGATTCACATCCCCGCCTATATGGTCGAGATGATTGCCCGCTGGAAGCAGGCCTCCTCCATGCTCGAAGATCAGTTGGGCCGCACCCCGAATCTGGAGGAAATGAGCCAGGCCCTGCAGATGCCGGCCCGCAAGGTCAAGATTATTCGCCGGGCGGTCAAAGCCTTTACCGCCCCCTCGCAGATGCCCGCCTCCGATAAATCCCCCGCCATTAACGAAATGCTGGAAGACGACAAAACGCCGCGCCCGGATGAGGCGGTCTTCACCGCCGACGAACTGGAAACCATCAAAAACCTGCTGGACCGCATCGACAACCGCGAAGCGGAGGTCCTGCGGCTGCGCTTCGGACTGGACCGCGACAAACCCCTCACGCTCAAGGAAATCGGCAAACACATCGGACTGACCCGGGAACGGGTACGCCAGATCGAAAAGGAAGCCCTCGATAAACTCAACCAGATACTCACCGCCGACGACTGAAAGGAAAACGGATGGACAACACCCAGCGGATTGACCCGGCCCTGCAAAAGTACCTTCATACCTTCATTCGCAGCATCCAGGATTTCCCCAAACCCGGTATCCTCTTTCGGGACATCACCCCCCTGCTGGCCGACAAAGACGCACTGGCCCAAACCATTGCCGGAATGGCCGAACCCTTTCGCAATCGCCAGATCGACCGGGTGGTCGGGATCGAAAGCCGGGGCTTCATACTGGGAACCGCCATCGCCCGCGAACTGAATTGCGGCTTCGTCCCCGTCCGCAAGCCCCATAAACTGCCGGCCCAGACCATCCGCCAGGAATATGCCCTCGAATACGGCACGGATACCCTCGAAATGCACGCCGACGCCGTCCAGCCCGGCCAGCAAATCCTCATGGTCGATGATTTATTGGCCACCGGCGGCACCATGCAGGCCAGTTGTCAATTGGTGGAAAGACTCGGCGGAAAAATCCTGGGCCTTTCCTTCCTCATCGAACTGGCCTTTCTCAAAGGCCGCAGCCGCCTGCCCGGTTACGATCTCCACTGCCTCTTAACCTTCGTCTGACCCGTATCCATAAAAAAAGGCCTTCCCAGCCGGGAAGACCTTGATTTCCTTTTACTTTAAGAAGGTATTTCCTATTCGGCTTTCGGTTCCGTTCCCCCACCATTCTCTGTTGGCGTCTGCGGCGCTTCCGGACTGGCCGGCTGGCCCGCGGATTCCGGTTTATTCTCATCCGCCATCAGCTCTTCCAACTTCTGCTCCAGATATACATCTTCCAGATCCGTCCCATCCTCCCGCTGACGCAGCAGAAAATAAATGGTGGTATTGGCCGTAAAGAAAAAGCTGACCACAAACGAGATGACCAGCCCCACAATCAGGCAGACCCACAGGCAGATTAAAAAGGCACTGAACATCTCGCTGCCGCTCAGGCCGGCCCAGTGAATCGCAGGATTCAGGTCCACAAAAGTAGGAGCCGGCCAGATCATATCCAGCTTGCCGCGCAGAAAATTCCCGGAAGACCTGTCCCAGTTCACCGCCCAGCCGACCATCCGGTGCACCGAAGCCAGCATCAAAAAGGCAAAAAACCGCACAAACAGGTAACAAATCGCCCCATACACCGCCGCCACCACGGTATAAAAACCCATCCGCCAGGGCCGGCCGAACAAATAACTGAACGAGTGGCTGATGGCGTCAAAACTATCCGACCCCTCCACCGCAATCGTCGGATACAGCAGCGGCGA
>JAKJEP010000112.1:0-9082 GCA_022705365.1 Planctomycetota bacterium
TCTGTCCATCCGCAGGGGACCACTGCGGCAGGGGCTTTCGGGTCCTATGGATACGGAGTTTGCGACATGGCTGGGAATGTTTGGGAATGGACCAGTACGGATTCCGGCAACGGAATGATTGTTCGCGGCGGGGCGTGGAACATTTCGCCCGAATACTGCACCGTCAACACCCCCAGCTCGCGGCCGGTCTTTAAACAGATCAACACCTCCGGCAGTTTCGGATTCAGGGCCTGCCGCTGAGATTTTTTCGGATTTGGCCGCCCTGGCAGGCGATTGGCTGGGGTGTAACGATCCGCAGGATAACGATTGCTCTTTTTGATCAATAGGTAATATAAGACTGAGCGGCGGCGGTCCGGACCTGAAAGGCTTTCAGGTCTTGCGGATTGCGAATCCGGCCTTCCCGGCGGGCCTGAAGGATGCGTTTGGCCCCGGTCGGCCCGATGCCCGGCACCCGCAGGAGCTGCCAGCGATCCGCGCGGTTGATATTGACGGGGAAAAATTCCGGGTGCTGTTTCGCCCAGATCAGCTTGGGATCTTCCGTCAGGGACAGATTCCCCTGTTCATCGAAGAGAATGTCCTCGCGGCCGAAGCGATATTTCCTCAGGAGGAAATCCACCTGATAGAGGCGATGTTCCCGGATGAAGGTGCTGCTGGTTTCCGGACGGGCGGGGGGAAGTGGCAGATCGGTAAAGAGTGATGTCTGCCGGGGCGGCGGGGGGGCGGCGTGGTAGTCCTGGTAGGCGGAAAAATAGACCCGCTCCATATCGAATTTCTCATACAGCCGATCCGTGGCCCGCACGATGTCGCGGTCGGTTTCCCCGGCGGCACCCACGACAAACTGGGTGGTCTGTTTGCAGGTCCGCTTGATCTGCTGCCGCAGCCGGTTGATGGTGTCGATGGTCGAAATGATGTCCTCGTGAAACCGTTTCCGCTGGGAAAGCTTGGCCAGGTGCGCCGCGGTGGGCGATTCGATATTGACGGAGACCCGCGTGGCCAGCCGGACGGCCTGCTCGATGGCTGCCGGGCCGGCGCCGGGGATAATCTTCAGATGGACGAATCCCCTGAACCGGTGATGCCGGCGGAGGATTTCCACGGTAGCCAGAAGCCGGCTCATGGCCGCGTCGGGGCTGCCGCAAACGCCGGAGGAGAGAAACAGGCCGCTGACCAGGTTGGCCTCCAGCAGTTGCATGAAGGTTTTCGCCAGGTCTTCCGGGGCTATGGTGCACCTGGGCTGGTCCTGCCGGCTGTTGAAGGGGCAGTAGCTGCAATCATTGACGCAGGCATTGCTTTGTAAAGTCTTGAGCAGGAATACCTTACGGCCGGACGGCAGGGCGGCGGGATAGATCCAACGGCCCTGTGGTCCGCGGGTTCGGCCGGGTTCATCCTGATATTTGCAGGCACAGGCCAGGTCGAACTTGCTGGAGTCAGCCAGGATGTTAAGTTTTTGTTCGGTATCCATGCCTGAATATTATCGCCCGGATTGCCGCTTTCCAATGAAAAATTCGGCGATTCCTTTTCCTTTGGTATCAAAAGATCTACCACACAGGGTAAGTGATCCGAACCGATCCTGGCTGTGGTGCGGAAGGAGAGGACTTGTATGCTGGAAGTGCAGAGGCAGTGATCCAGGGGAATATACAAGGGGGGCAGCAGGGTCGGCCAGGTGGGATTTATCCCGAATCCCCGGCGGGCATTTTTCATGCCGGTTTCGGCCAGCAGTTTATCATGATACCAGGACCACATGGTCAGATTTAAATCGCCGACAATTACACTAGGCCCCTTTTGAGTCCGGACATATTCGGCGATTTGGGCGAGCTGTTCGTTGCGCAGGGAGTAATAGCTGGGGATGGCCGGCGGGACCGGGTGCGTGATAATCAGGGTAAAAGGGGATGCCGGCGTCTCGACCGCCGCCACGATGGTGGGGACGGTAACCTTGCAGAAACTTTTGACCTGGATATCCCGCAGAGAGATTTTGCTCAAAACGGCAAGGCCGAAATTATCAGAGCGGGGACAAAATTCATGAAAGGGATACCGCGGGCATAAACCTTTCACCGCATTGGCCCATTTTTCATCTACTTCCTGCAGGGCGATTATATCCGGCGATTCTTTTTCGATTAACTCCAGCAGGGAGGAATAATCGTTATTGCTGGTATGAACATTAGCAAACAGGATGCGTACCGGCGGATGATTTACAATGGTATTTGGCTCTTTTTCCAGTAGATACCAGGGGATTATTACCGCACCGTTGACAATGAGAAAAAACAGGGCCGCCGCGAGGTGTTTCCATTTTTTCCGGCAGCCGTACACGATTGCCGAAATCAGCAGAATCAGGAAATACTGCATGCGGAAGTGCGAAGTAAGCTCAAATCCCATGAAATACCGCCCCAGAAAACCGGTTACCGTACAAATACACGAGGCATAAAAAAGAATTTTCCCCCGTTTGGCCAGGCCTTTCTTAATCCTGGCGAATCTGTCTTCCTTTGTCGTCATACTATCCAATAATCCCGGATGGGTGATAACATCTTTTTTTCTTACCATTTTTGATGATTATCGAACCGCATGGGAGGCGATTTGCCGAATTTCTGTATATGCCAAAAAAATTAAAACGCATCATTCGGCGGTTCCTTCACGAGTAAACCGACTAAATTGTTCTTGAAACTTTATTTCGTCCAGAAAACGTATATCTTTATTCATATACAAAACATATCTTCCCTGGGGTATGGAGTACCATCCACCCTTGTCCAAACTATGACTATAATACTTAAATTCTGGGGAAGGCTGAGTTTCGTAAAGAATTATTGCGTCATTAGGTATATCCATAACATCTTTTCCAGCAAGATATTTTGGCATCTGAAAGTCGTTTGAATTAATTGAAAAATCCTCCCATGATGTATTATCATGAGAAATAAGATCATTAATCTCTGAAGGCATTTTTTTGTTTTTGTCTTCATATTCATCAAATAATATACTCATGCCTTTAGCTGAAACTAACCTTGCATTGTTCCTTTCATAATAAATATCCTGGCCAGTTGGAATAGACTTCCAATATATCAAAGATGGAATGATTGACAGGTTGGTAAGAAGGAGAAATATTACCCATTTTTTAGACAGATAAATGATATACAATAATAGCCAAATCCAGGAGGTACATGCCCAACAAATAGTGATTTCAGTGCTATAGATTTGTATGTCGCGAGGCGTAAGAATAATTACCCACCCAACAACAGCAAGAATTGGCCAGATCCAATATATGAATCCATTTTTAGTTTTTGAAGGGGTTTTTATAAAGCAGTTAAAAATGCAACATAGGCACCAAAGCAATAAACCTAAACGGGTATAATTGAGAAGCTTGGGAAAGCCCGACCAACAAAGAAAAGGACCAATGATAAGATATAAAATACCCCATAAAAACAAGCCCATGAGATGAAATCCTTATATAAATGTTAACCTGTAATGCTTACCACGCAAAAACCAACAAGTGACAGTCATTGCCCGTGTAAAAGATAGTAGTGATAACCATACTACTTTGGCAAACAAGATGCAAATCCTGTTTTTGGAGTTTGCCAATATCACATAACGTATATTGGTTGTACTCGTTAACAATTACGCCACGGCGTTGCCGGGGGTTGAGGCGTCCTGTTCGTTGTCGCTGCTGAAGCGGACGGAGACTTTCTTGCTGACGCCCTGTTCCTGCATGGTTACGCCGTAGATGGTGTCGGCGATGGCCATGGTCCGGCGGGAGTGGGTAATGACCACGAACTGCGACTCCTTGAGGAATTCCTGCACGACCAGATTGAACCGCTCGTTGTTGGCCTCGTCGAGGGCGGCGTCCACCTCGTCCATCAGGCAGAAGGGGCTGGGCTTGCTCTTGAAGATCGCCATCAGCAGGGCCACGGCGGTCATGGTTTTCTCGCCGCCGCTCATCAGGGTAATGCTTTGCAGTTGTTTTCCCGGAGGCCGGGCGATAATCTCGATGCCGCACTCCAGCACGTTTTCCGGATCCTCCAGGATGATCTCCGCCCGACCGCCGCCGAAGAGCTTGCGGAAGAGATCGGCGAAATTCTCGCGAATCGCCTCGAAGTTCTGGCGGAAGAGTTCGGTGCTTTCCTTGTTGATCCGCTCGATCAACTGCTCCAGTTGTTTCTTAGCGGTATTCAAGTCCGTCAGTTCCTGGTTGAGATGGGTGGACCGCTGCTCCAGTTCCTCCTGCTCGGTGATGGCGTCCAGGTTGATGTTCCCCAGCCGCTCGATTTTCTGTTTCAAATCCTCGATCTCAGCCCGGATCGCCTCCCAGTCTTTCTGCTCATGGGCATAATTCCGGAAGCCCTCCTCCAGGTCCAGCCCGATCTCGTCGTGGGCCCGCTGGGAAAGGTTCTCCATCCGCAGATGATTTTCGCTCGTCCGCAGTTCCAGTTCATGCTGGAGCTGCTGCCGGGTCTCTTTCTGGGACCGCAGTTCCCGTGCCTGTTCCAGCAGTTTTTCTATTTCCACCTGGAACCGTTCCCGCTGTTCGGTGAAGACTTTATTCTTTTCCTGGTATTCCTGGCGGTTCATGAACAGCTCGGAAATCCGCGACTCCGCCGCCAGAATGGCCCGCTGGGAGCTGTCAAAATTACCCTGGGCATTTTTCAGATCGTTCTGCAGCGTGGTAATCGTATGTTCCTGCTGCCGGATCTGCATCTGAATGTTGGCTGACTTGTCCCGCAGCGCCACCCGTTTCTGCTGAATCTGGCCCAGCGATACCTTCAGTTCCGTAATCTCATCCTGAATCCCGCCGGCCATCGCCTCGTATTCCCGGATCTGTTCTTCGAGAATATTGATCTGTTCCTGCCGCTGCTGATTCACCGTCTGCAGATCGTTCAGATTCTGCTGGCTGGAGGCCTGCAGCCGCAGCGATTCCTCGATCTGTTCCTCCAGGCCGGCCATCTCCGAAGTGATGAGCGGCTGTTCCCGTTTGAGGCGGCTAAGATTCTGGTCCACCTGCTCGATGCGGCTGCGGGTTTCGATTTCCTCGGTATTGGTTTCATAAATCGCCGTCCGCAGTTCCTGCAGGTTCTTTTCGAGATGGTGAATCTGGTGATTATATTGTTCGAACTGATGCTGCATCTCGGCGATGCGGTCTTCCGCTTCGGTCAGGCTCTCCTGCAATTGCCGCAGTTCGCTTTTTCGCGAAATCAATCCCGCTTGCCCCGTCATCGGCCCCATATGCAGCGTGCCGTCCGCTTCCAGCACTTCCCCTTCCAGGCTCACCCAGCGGTAGCCCGCCGGGGCTACCTGGGCCAGCCGTACCGCCGAATCGATGGTATCCACCAGAATCGTCTTGCCCAGCAGATGCCAGGCCAGCCGCTCATTGTCCGGGGCCGCCTCCACCAGGTCGATCAGTTTTGCCTTCACTTCCGGGTGCACCGAAAAATCGTAGCCGTTGTGGTAGGGGGGGATCCGGTCCAGGCAGATCATCTGCACCCGGCCCGCCAGTTCCTCCAGCCGGCTGTGGTCTTCCAGCACGGCCTGGCTGCTGGTAACGACCAGATGCTGGGCCTTGTCCGTCAAAGCCGCCTCGATAATCGTGGCGTATTTCACATCCGCCCGCAAGAGTTCCGCCACCATCCCCTTTACATAATAAAATGAGTCCGGATTCTGGGATTTTTCCTGTAAAATCTGGCGTACCCCGCTATCGACACCCTCCAGATTGGCTTCCAGATCGCTCAAAAGCTGCTGACGGGAAACCAGGCCGCTGCGGTATTCCTTGGCGGAGGCCAGATTTTCGCCGCAGGTTAATTTTTCCTGATTGACGCCGGCCAGTTGCTGGCGAGTGGTTTCCAGGCGGGCCTGCGAATCCGCCAAAAGCTGCTGCGCCTGCTGCTGTTTCTCGTTCAATTGGGCCCGCTGGGTCAGCAGGCCTTCCATTTCCAGTCCGATCTGCCCGTAGCGGCTGCTGAGCCGGTCCTTCTGACCCGAGAGGGTATTTCGCCGGATATCCAGCGATTGGATTTCATTATGCAACTGGGCGGTGCGGCGCACGATGTCAATCATCCCGCTTTTTTCATCTTCCAGTTGGGACCGCCGTTCGGCCAGCTCCAGGGCCAACTCCCGGTACGACTCCTGCTTGAGCTGCAACTGACCCTGCTGTTCCGCCAGGTGCTGTTCGGTTTGCTGTATTTCCGCCTGGTCGCCGGCCAGATCCTGATGCAGCTTTTGCAGCGATTGGCGAATCGTCTGCATCTGCTGGCGCGATTTGGACAGGGTTTCCTGCAGTTCCTCGCAGCGCCGGCGGCCCAGTTCGATCCGGTCTTCCTGGTTGCTGATCTGGCTGGTGCATTGCAGCAGTTGATTTTCCACTTGGCGGATTTCATTAACCGTCTGGTCCAGTTCATGGCCCAGGCTGCTCAACTGCGCCTGTGCCTGGTCGGACGCGGTGGTCAGGGTGAGAATTTCATCCTGCAATCCCGTAAGCTGCTTCTGCAGGTCCTGGGCCTCGTCTTTCAAGTTGTAATAATCGGACAGATACTGGCTCAGCCGCAGCTCTTTGAGCCGGCTGCTGTAGCTTTGGTAATTCCGGGCTTTCCCCGCCTGGTATTTGATCGAGCGCAGCCGTTTGTCCACCTCTTCCACGATGTCATGCAGCCGCAGCATGTTCTGATCGGTCCGCTCCAGCTTCCGCAGGGCTTCTTTCTTCCGCGCCTTGTATTTGCTGATGCCCGCCGCCTCTTCAAAGATCGCCCGCCGGTCCTGCTTGGAGGCCTGCA
Organism: Planctomycetota bacterium; assembly: GCA_022705365.1. Classification (GTDB taxonomy): domain Bacteria; phylum Planctomycetota; class Phycisphaerae; order Sedimentisphaerales; family SM23-30; genus JAKJEP01. The sequence goes on from JAKJEP010000112.1 coordinate 6,744, forward strand.
GGAGCAGCTCCACTTTGCCCTGCTCGATAATCGAATAGGCGTCGGCCCCGATCCCGGTATCCATGAACATTTCCCTGATATCCTTCAGCCGGCAGGGCTGGTTGTTCAGCAGATATTCACTTTCCCCGCTGCGATACAGCTTGCGGGTGACGGCCACATCGTCCTGATCCGTTTTCAGCAGCCGGGAAGTATTCGCGAACACCAGGGTGACTTCCGCGTACCCCATGCTCTTGCGGCTGTTCGAGCCGTTGAAGATTACGTCCAGCATATTGCCGCCGCGCAGGCTCTTGGCACTTTGTTCGCCCAGCACCCATTTCACCGCATCGACGATATTGCTCTTGCCGCAGCCGTTGGGGCCGACGACCACCGTAATCCCGTCGCCGAATTCAAATTCCGTTTTGTCGGCGAAACTCTTGAAACCGCATAAAATGATTTTTTTTAACTGCATCTGCTTTTTGCATCCTCCATGACTGTTGGCAGAATTCCCTGCTTCATTTTTGTTTTCTACTTCGGGGCTAGCCGATCAGGTCCTCCGGTACCCGGTGCAGCCGGAACTCCGCGGGAATGACCTGATTGTCTTCGCAGAGCCGGTACAGCACCCCTGCCAGTTGCGAGAAACTCAATCCCGCGCCGCTTCTCTTTTTGACTCCCGGTTTCACCAGGGGCATCGCCAGCGTTTGAATCAGATCTTCCACCTGATTCGAGGAACTCAGCGTTACAAACTTCTGACCCGGCCCCAATTGCCGGATAATCTTGATCGTATCTTCATTCGGCCGGGAATTGATCGTGATTAAATCCTTCGATTCAAAGAAAACATTATCATGGCAGCGGGCATTCCTGCCAAAGAAGACAATCCGCGGCTGATCTGCCGTCCAGACACAGGCCAGATTCGTCCCGGTGGTCTCCAGAAAATCAATTTGATACCCGGAAGGGACGGCAACCGACATGATGCAGGGATCTTTGATTTTACTCAGGCCGTCATAGGCCAGCAGACGCAGACGGACATTGGAACTGTTCAGTAATTTTTCCAAACAGGCTCGGGCGCTCGGATCAGCGGCGTTCCGCTTCAAGTCCCGCGCTGCCGGCAATTGGCACGGATGCGAGTCATCCATCGCAATCTGAATCAGGGTGTCTATGGCTTTCATATTTTCCAGATATAAAGCGGTACGGGCAGCGTAATACTGAAGTTTTCCGGTCGAACTTTGATACATTTTCTCCAGGGACGGCAGGCAGATTCTTCCCAGGCCTTCCCACGCCAGAGAAATGGCTTCATAATCGGCGTCCGGCTTTTGGGCGGCTTCATTCAGTTCCAGAACCTTTTTTTCCAGATATCCCGGATTATCCTGTAAATAAAGGCCCAAAACCAGATTTATAAAACGCTGATACTCTTCCCGGTATTCATCGGGAATCTGCAGCGCTACGCTGTTCCGTTTGGCTTCAGCTATTTTGGGATTTTTCATACCGCCGAAACGGGTATTGATGCGGCGCTGAATGAGTTGGGCTGTCCGATAGTCCGGCTGTAAAATCGCCAGCTGAATATTGCGGTCGAATATGGTTTCCCCACCGTTCAGCACCACCCCGTACCGCGGATCGGATTTTTGGTTGTCTTTGGTGAATGGATTGATGAAAATCGGCCCCTCCGCATAGGCGGTGGGACGGCTGGCCAGCGGCTGGCCGGTTCTGCCTGGGGCAACAACCTGCAATTCGGTTTTCATTAAAATTCCGCCCTGCAGAGAGGTTATCTGGGAGTTGGGAAAGGCGGTAACCTGAACTTCAAATTTTTCGCCTTTTGGCGCCCCAGCAGGCACGAGGCCGCGAACCATAACTACGGCTGTGGTAGGACTTTCGATAATTTGATCGGCGGTCATCTCCGGATATCGATTATGTAAACCGCTATCTTTGCCATACTTATGAATCAATTGGCGCATTTGTTCTTTTACCGCCGGGCTGCACTGTCCTGAACCGGTACCCGGCAGTCCCCATACCAGTGAATAGCCCTGCACTTGAACACTGGCAAAACCGGTCGGTTCACAGATTGATCCGATCATATCCTGAAGGGCTGGCGAGGCGGCGGGGGGTGTCTGTTCTTTTTGTTTGCAACCACAAATACATGTTATTAAACAGCTTATAATAATAATGCTTTTTGTGATTTTCATGTAGAACCTACCTATTTATAACTTAGGCATATATCATTTATCGGACTATTATTACTTAGTTCTTGAAGGTTCCCCAAGTTTCAATATCCCGAGGCAACTTTACAATAATATAAACGTTTCTATCCGACAAACCGCAGCTAAACTAACACCTTGGCGGGTTAGCGTCAAGATGAATTATCGGAA
>JAKJEP010000112.1:9092-9503 GCA_022705365.1 Planctomycetota bacterium
CTCGTTGGGATATCATAAACAATATAAGAGAGGCTGAAAAATGGATCAAGAGAATATAGGAAATTGAGCAGAAGGCTTTCTTTCAGCGGGCAGGGACCACAAGTAAGCCGATCCGAGAAAAACAGGCATAATTGATATTTTTATAAATCGTTATTACAAAAGATTTTATATTAATTTTTGTGGAATTCGGATTAGGTAACCGGATAATCGTTTTCTTTGGGTATGATTTGCAGTTCCTGCAGGGCGCGGTAGGCGGCGAGTTGTTCCGCGTCTTTTTTGCTGGGACCCCAGGCGCTGGCAAACCGCTGCTGGGAGATGACCACACCGACTTCGAAGCACTTGCTGTGGTCTGGTCCTTTTTCGTCGAGTAATTCATAAACGGGGGTGGAGTCCATTTCCTGCTGGGCGTAT